>JBJOIF010000159.1:0-4481 GCA_046047335.1 Planctomycetota bacterium
GGCTCACGGCCCCCTTGAGCGTCGAATAGAAGCGCACCACTTCGGCCAGCGTGGCGAACTGCCCGTCGTGCATGTACGGGGGCGTGGCGGCCGCATTGCGCAGGCTCGGCGTACGGAATTCACCCCAGCGCTCGGGGGAGTTGACGAGCGTGGAGGAGATCCGTGCCTGGCGACCGTCGCGCGCATCGGAGTGCGGACCCGCGGCATTCATCGGGTCCGCGCGAACTCGGTCGACCACGGCGTAGCGGCCCGGATCCTTGGGCATTCCTCCCGGCGCGGGGATCCCAATCGCATGGAACTCTCCGTCGGAGAAGAGTGCGCCGTGGTGGCACTGGAAACAATCGGCCTTTCCGAAGAAGAGGAGGAGCCCGCGGCGCGCCGACTCGGAGAGTTCGGCGTCGGCTCCCGGGTCGCCCGCCGCACGGCGCGTCCACCAACGGTCGTACGCCGATGGACCGCCCACCAACCGGCGCTCGTAGGCCGCAATGGCCTTGCCCACCATCGCAAACCCGGCATCGATCGCCGCATCGCCGGCGTCGGCTGCCGGCGGATCCGCCCCGAAGGCCGACCGCCACGCCGCACGCAGTTCCGGATCGCCGGCGATCACGCCCAGCACCTGGCGGCGCGTGGTGCCGTGCTCGTGCGGGGTCTCAAACGGCTGGGTCGCCTGGCCCCACAGGGTGTCGGCGCGACCGTCCCACGTCAGCCAACGCTGGTGCGCCGCGTGGAGCACGCTCATCGAGTGTCGCGAGCCCCGGCCCTCGCCCACCGCGATCGCCCGCCGATCCGCGAAGCCGTACGCCGGGTCGTGGCACGACGCACAGCTCACGGCGCCGCTGGCCGAGAGCCGTGGGTCGAAGAAGAGCCGGTGCCCCAGCCGCGCGGCGGGTTCGTGATCGGCCCATCGATTGGTTGGGTCGGCGGGAACCGCGCCAAGCGGCGGGTTTCGCGCCACGCGTCGGGCCGTCGCCGCATCGAGCCATCCACCGGCAGCAGGGGCATCGCCCATGGCGGCCGCCAGCAGGACCAGCGCCGCACCCATCATTCGATCACCGCCGACCATTGCGCCCTCGACCGCGCGCCCGTGGCCGGGTCGGTGCGGTCGAAGTAGAGCTCCCAGTACCCGGGCATGTGGAACAGCGCCCCGCTCACGCGCCACCGGCCGGGACCTTCGGCGCGCATCGGCGGCGCCACGTTCATGCCGTGGCCGTGATGCGGCATGGCTGCATCAAAGGCGAGCGCGCCGTCCAGCGGGCGACCCTCGCGGTCGAGCACCTCGACCTCCACGTCGAAGGGGTCGCGCACCACGATTCCCGGAGGTGGCAGCATGCGGAATCGAACCACGAACGTTCCATCGGTCGACTCCTGCCGGACCCATCCGTCGGGCCCGATCTGCCCCACCGGAAACGACGCGCGCGTGTCCGCGGCCCCTTCGGCCGACGGTACGCCGGCCGGCGGCACCGTGGGCCCGTTGAGCTGTGGGTCGCGCGGACGGACGAACGCACGCCCGATCGCCACGCTCGACATCCACTGCCCATCGAGCGCGAACGACTGCACGCGGTGGTTGCCGTGGTCGGTGACGTAGAGCCGGGCGTCGGTCGGGCTCCAGGCGATGCCGGATGGCTCCCAGAGTTGGCCCGGCTCCACGCCCGTGCTTCCGCCCCGAGCGCGTACTGTCCCCGTGGTCCCGTCGACCAGCAGCCAGCGATCGGCGGCCGCATCGGTGACCGCCAGCGCCGGGCCGGCACCCGTGACGTCGGGAACCGCCGCCACGCCCCACGGCTGCTCGAGGCCGGGAACGCGGATGGCCCCCAGGAACCATCCCTCGCTGCGGGCGTAGCGACGCAGCACCGCATCCGCGGCATCGACCACCACCACGTGACCGTCGCCATCGAGCGCCAGCTGCACGGGGCGGACCGGTCGGGCATCGCCCTCCCATTGCCCGATGGTGCGCACGACGGCGAACGATGGATCGAACTCGACGATCCGTGGTCCCGCCGCGTCGAGCACCACGATCGCGCCGTCGGGGGCACGCACCATGTCGATCGGCGACACCTCGCGCCCATCGATCACGGGAAACGGCACTTCACGCACCGTGCGCCCCATGAATGGATCGAACGCGGGCGCCTGTCCGTTGCGCACCAGCGCCTGCGTCGAGAAGACCCGGCGCACGTGGTCGGCGAGGTGGATCCGATTGCCCGCCTCGTCGATGCACACGGCGCTGACCTGGCCAAACTGCCCCATGCGGGTGCCGGGCCCGCCGAGCGTCGTCACATGGATGGGCGGGTCGTGCCGCAGGTCGAAGACGAGCGCCGAGGCGGACTCGGGCTCCCAGAGCACCATGGTGCGGCCGTCGATCGCCATTTCCCGGCTGAAGTGGCTCGCGACGCCATCGAATGCCGGGAGCTCGGTCATGCGGGGAATGGTCGGATCGGGAGGAGGCAGGTGCCCGAACACCTGCACGCGCCGCTCGAATGGCTCCGCCACCACCACCATCGATCCGTCGGGCGACGCCTGGGTCGACGTGGGATAGTGGATCTTGCCAGAACCCTCCCGAGGGCGTACCGCGTGCTGGCCCCATCGATCCATGGTCGCCCCGCGCGCATCGACGCGCACGACGCGATGATTGAGGAGATCGGTGACCAGGAACCCGCGGCCGTCCCAGCCGATTCCCGACGGATCCTGCCACATGTCCGGGAAGGCGCCGCGGTCGCCGGAGCGCGCCAGCACGCGACCATTCGCCGGATCGATGGCCATCACCCGATGATTGGCGGCATCGGCGGCGAGCAACGTGCCGTCCCCGTACGCGAGCCCAGCCAGACGCACCGGAAGCGCGTCTGCGGGCACCTCGATCCATCGAACGGCGGCCGAGTCCCCGTGCCCGGAAAGCGGAGACACCATGATCCGCGGCGCATCGCCATCAGCGACGAACAACGCGCCACCTCCGACGGCCACGGCGGCCAGCCGCGCGGGCGATGCGTCCAGGAGCACCTCGCCCCCGGGCGCGGCCACCACGCGACCCGCGGCGCGATCGAGCACGGCCACGCGGCCATCCGGGAGCCACGCCAGCCCGATCGCCTCGGCCACGCCGCCCGAAGGCCACGCGGCAAGCCGCGCGCGTCGCGTGCCGTCCGGCGCCACGTCCACGACGCCACCGGAACCGAGCGCGGCCACCACCGTTCCGTCATCGGCAATGAGTGCCGCACGCACGTCGCGAAGGCCATCGATCGTCCGCACGTGCTTGCCCCACCCGAGGCCGGGAGCCGGAGGCGCGGCACCGGCCGGCCACGCACACACGAGCACGGCGGCCACGAGCACGGCGACGGACCATCGAACCATGACGCACAGGGTACGCCGCGCTACCCTCCACGACCATGGCCGCCGACCCGATCGCCACCTCGCTGCCCACCTGGTCGGTGCTGCCGTTCGCGGGGTTGCTTGGCGCCATCGCCGTCCTGCCGCTGATCCACCGGACCGCCCACTGGTGGGAGGAGAACCGGAACAAGTTCATGGTGTCCGCCGCGTGTGGCCTGCTTGCGCTGGGCATCATCACCATGTTCGGGGGCGGGAGCGCGGCCGCGGGCGCGGCCAAGCATGCGGCCATGGAGTTCGTGCCCTTCATGGTCTTGCTCTTCTCGCTCTACGCGATCTCGGGCGGGATCCTGATCTCCGGGGACATCCCCGCCACGCCACGCAGCAACACGCTGATCCTAGCGATCGGGGCGGTGCTCGCCAACCTGCTGGGGACCACGGGGGCGAGCATGCTCCTGATCCGGCCGCTCCTGCGCGCCAACCGCCGCCGAGCTCGCCGCGCGCACGTGGTGGTGTTCTTCATCTTCACGGTCAGCAACTGCGGCGGCTTGCTGCTGCCGATCGGGGATCCGCCCCTCTTCCTGGGCTACCTGCGGGGCATCCCGTTCACGTGGACGCTCGGACTCCTGCCGGAATGGCTCATCGTCAACGTCTCGCTGCTTGCGCTGTTCCTGGCGATCGACACGCGCCTTTCCCGCCGGCCCGGGGCGATGGACGCCCCGGAGGGGTCGCCGCTTGCCGAGCCGCCGATCGCCGAGCCCGCTGGCGCACCCATCCGCGTTCGCGGAATGCTCAACGTCATCTGGCTCGCCGGCGTGGTGCTCAGCGCGGCGCTCCTGGTGCCGGGAGCGCGGATCGACGCGCTGGGCTTCACGGTGCCCGAGTTCATGCGTGAGGGCGTGATGCTCGCCTGCGCAGGCCTCAGCCTCTGGCTGACCCCGTGGTCGCTTCGGCGCGAGAATCGATTCGCGTTCACCCCGATCATCGAGGTGGCCGCGCTCTTCAGCGGCCTGTTCGTGGCGATGCAGCCCGCGCTTGAGATCCTGGCCGTGCGTGGCGCGGACCTTGGGGTGCAGACGCCCGCCCAGTTCTTCTGGGCCACGGGACTGCTGTCGAGCGTCCTGGACAACGCGCCCACCTACCTGGTGTTCGCCGACGTGGCCGCCACG
>JBJOIF010000160.1:0-3197 GCA_046047335.1 Planctomycetota bacterium
GTCGGCGGGACGGTCGCTTCCCATCAGGATTGCGTGTTGCGGTCCCCTCTGCACTCGATTTCGTTGACTCCGGTTGGATCGGGGCTATGGTCGAGCCGTCAGGAGGGAAAGCCTGTGAGTAGTTCAAGAGAGGAAAGGGCGGGCGATGCCATTTCGGCGCGCCCCACATCAGATCTTCGCTCGGTGGCCGAAGGGTTCGGCGAGATCTATCCGCAATTGCGCGCCATGGCCACGGCCATCATGCGGCAAGAGCGCGCCAGCCACACCCTTCAGCCCACGGCAGTCGTGAACGAGGCCTTCATGCGGCTCGCCAAGCGCGACCCGAAGGAGTTCCCGACCATGAACAACCTGCTGGCGGTGGCGGCCCACGCCATGCGCTGCATCTTGGTCGATCATGCCCGGTCTCGCCTGGCGGCGAAGCGCGGCGCGAACCGTCGGACCGGTGACGCCGCCCTGGCGTTCGTGGCCGAGGATCGCCTGGCGCCGGCCGACATCTTGGCGATCAACGAGGCCCTCGAGGAACTGGATGGCGTGGATGCGCGCGCGGCCCGGGTCCTGGAGTGCAAGGTGTTCGCCGGCATGACCGTGTCGGAGATCTGCGATGCCGAGGGCGTCGCACGGGCGACCGTGAACCGCGATTGGCGGTTCGGTCGGGCCTTCTTGGCGCAGAAGCTCGGCATCGAGCTCGGTGCGCTGGACGAGGTCGAGGACAAGGCCGCCTGAGGCGGAGCGTGATGGGTCGTTCGCGGGTCGTGGAAAGGAAGTGAGCCATGGCAGCACACGCCAAGAGCGGAGAACGGCAGGAGCAGCAGGTTCGCCTGCGCCGCGCCCGGGCGATCTTCGCATGCGCGTGCGAACTTCCTGACGGCGAGCGCGCCGAGTACGTGTCCGATTCCTCCGGCGGCGACGCGGCGCTGTCCCAACTGGTGCACCAACTCCTTCGCGCCGACGCGGAAAGCGGTTCGGTCTGGGAGTGTGCGGAACCGACCCAGGTTTCCGTCACGCCAGGGCTTCCGCAGCTGCCCGACATGTTCGAGCCGATCCGCGAGATTGGCCGGGGCGGAGCGGGCATCGTGCTGCTCTGCCGGAACCGAATGAGCGGTCAGATGGTGGCCGTCAAGTGCGTCGATCCCCGCTCGGCCGGACGAGGCACCGTGGTACGGTTCGAACGCGAGTCCCGCCTGCTCGCCCGCCTGCGCCATCCGGCGCTCGTGGCGCTCTTCAGCAAGGGACGTACCGCCGACGGCTCGGTGTACCTGGAGATGGAGTACGTCGAGGGGGCGGACATCCGCACGCACTGCCGCGAGGCGCGCATGCCCTTGGGTACGCGCTTGGCGATGCTGGCCACCGTCGCCGAGGCACTCGGTGAAGCGCACTCGATGGGCGTGGTGCACCGTGACCTGAAGCCCGGCAACATCCTGGTGGGGGCGCGCCGGCAGCCGAAGTTGATCGATTTCGGGGCCGCCCGCGTCACCGGCGGCGACCTCCGTTCCCAGCACGAGCACACGCTCACCGGACAGATCGTCGGCACGTTGAGCTACCTGAGCCCGGAGCAGGCCAGCGGCCAGTCGCGTCATGCCGACCACCGCTCCGACCTGTATCAGCTGGGCGTCGTGGCCTACGAACTGCTCACGGGGCGCCTGCCGTACGACTTCTCCGGTCAGACGGCTGCCGAGATGCTGCGGACGATCATCGCCGAGCCGGCGCGGTCGCCCGTGGCGGACCTCGGCGTCGAAGCGGGTCACCCGCTCTGCGCGTTCTTTGAGCGTGCACTGGCCAAGGATCCCGCGGCCCGCTACGACTCCGCGCAGGACATGGCCGCTGCGCTGGTGCTGCTTTGCCCCGCCATCAGCGCCCTGCGGCGCTCAGGCCGCGCGCACCTGCAGTCGTGAACCCTGTTCGAGCCGCGCCACCACGCGGACGCTGCCGGCGGGAATCGCCATCCGGATGAACGGGGCAGGCTCGTCGGCGTCGGCTGAGCGGATGGCCACACCCGCCGCATCCTGGACCTCGATGGCGCTGGCGCCGGCGAGGTCGTGGCCGATGATCAGCTCCGAACCGTGCTCGGACGCCTCGATCACCAGTTCCACCTGGATGGCCGCGTGACCCGCGATCGCCATGCAGTGCCCGGGGAGCACCCGAACCTGCGCGTCGCGTGTCTCGAAGCCGGACGCGGCGTCCGGGTCGAGCCGGAGCCATTCGTGTTCGCAGGCGAGGTCTGCGCCGTGGCGAACTGCCGCGTAGGCGAAGCCGACGTGCGGCGGGGTGGGCGTGGGAACCGTGGGGAGGAGCAGGGACATGATGGACAAACTCCGGGAATCCATCGAAAGGGCCACCGAAACAGAACGGTGGAGGGGACTCCCTGTTGGGCGAGGAAATCCCGTGGGGTGGATCACGGTGCCCGGCGCGAATTCTTCCAGAGTCTGAGAATTTCGTCAGCCTCCCGGCCACGGCGGGCCCGTCACGGCTCCGCGGGCATCGTCCACTGCGGCGGCTCGGGGGCCGGTCCGGACCCGAACACCACACGGGCCGGCCACTCCAGCGTGCCCGACCAGTAGCCGCAGGCGCCGCCCTCGGGCACGCGCGAGAGCCCGCGCAGGGCCACCAACCGCAGGCCGCGTGCCCGCAGGACCCACCCGTCGAGGTCGGTGGGTTCTCCGGCCCGGTCGGGGTGGGGCATCGGCAGCGACTCGGCCAGCGCCGCAAGGGACGGCAGGTCCTCGGCGACCACCTCGCTTCCGTATTGCTGCACGGGGGCCGAGCGCCAGAAGTCCACCACTCGCTTTACCTCGCCCCGGTGCAGGAGTTCGAGCCGCACCCCGAGCACGATGCGCGCCAGCCCGTCTCGGGTCTCGGGCACCACGCGTGGGTCAAACGTGAAGGTCACCGGACGCGTTGCGCCGGGCCACGCCGACACCGGGAAGTCGAAGGCGGCGCGGATGGCGCCGCGAAGTTCGTCGTCGTCAAGCGGGCCGGGTTCGCCGTCCGGAAGGGGCGCCAGCACACGGTCGACCGCGATCGGTGCCTCCGTGCTCCAGGGACCGTCGCCCACACGCGACTGCACCTGGAGCGTCGTGCGGAGTCGGCCGGTGCCGTCGGATGGTCCGAGGTGGAGTACCCCCACCCGGCCTCCCCACGGAAGCCATCGTTCCGCGCTTCCGGCGACCCAGGGACCGCCCTTCACGGGTCGCACGCGC
>JBJOIF010000161.1:0-4228 GCA_046047335.1 Planctomycetota bacterium
AGAAGGGATCCCCATCTGCTCGCGGTACTTCACCACCGTGCGCCGGGCGATCGTGACGCCGCGCTCCTTGAGGCGAGCGGCGATCGCCTCGTCCGAGAGCGGCCGCGCGCGGTCCTCGCGCTCCACTTCCTCGCGGACCATCCCCCGGATCGCCTCCCAACTGGCCGAGTCACCCGACGCCGTCTCCACGCCCCCCGAGAAGAAGCGCCGCAGGTCGACCATTCCGCGCGGCGTCTGCATGGACTTGCCGCTCACCGCGCGGCTCACGGTGCCGACGCTCAGCCCGAGCGCACCCGCCACCTCGGACATCTCCAGGCGGCGCAGGGCCTGCGCTCCCTCGTCGAACCACGGCCGCTGGCGCTCGATCACCTGCTCCACCACGCGCAGCAGCGTGTTGCGCCGGTTGTGGATCGCCTCGATCAGCCATTCGGCGCTGCGCACGTTGGTCCCGACGAACTCGCGCGCCGCCGCGTCGACGGACGGGTCCTTCGCCATCCGGCCGTACTCCGGGTTGACGCGTAGGACCGGCAGATGACCATCCGCGAGCGCGGCCACGTATCGGTCGCGGTCGGCGTCGTACTCCACCACGACGTCGGGGACGATCGGGCGGACCTCCTCGGGCGCCACGTCACCGCCGGGCGCGAGGCGCAGGCGCCGCAGCGCGTCCCGCGCGGCGTGGATGCGCGCCATGGGCAGCCCCGCGCGCTGCTCGATGCGCGGAAGCCGGTTCTCCAGGAAATCGGTCCAGTGGCGGCGCAGGATGGTCCGTGCGTCCTCGAGTGCCGCGCGCAGCGCGCCTTCGGCTGGTGGCCCGTCCCGGCCGTCGAGCAGCGCATCCACCTGCAGAAGCAGGCACTCGCGGAGGTCGCGGGCGGCGATGCCGGGCGGATCAAGGTTCGCCTGGACGGCGGCGAGCGCCCGTTCGAGCTGCGCTGGGCTCCACGCAGGGCGGCCCGCCGCCGGGCGCAGCGACTCGAGCGGGACGTGCAGCAGTCCATCGGCATCGAGCGCCTCGATGATCGCCGCGCCGGGAGCGCGCAACGGCGCAGGCACCTCGGCCATGCGCCAGTCGTGGAGCAGGCGCTCGGAGAGGTTCTCGGCGCGGCTCGGCGCGTTGGCCATCGCGTCCATCTTGCCGTCGCGCTCGCCCTCGCGGCGCCGCGTCCTCGGCCCGTCCCCGTCGAGCATGTCCTTGTACGAGCGCTCGAAATGCCGCAAGCGCTCGAAGGCCTCCGCGGATCCGTCACTGGCGGACGGCTCGCGCGCATGCGCCGGACGGTGGCCCTCGGCGGCCATGCGCGGCTCGGCCGCCTCCAGCGCCACGTTGCGCTCGAGCTCGGCGGCAATCCGCTCCTGCAGTTCGCCCACCGGCATCTGCAGCACCTCCATCGACTGGATCAGGCGTGGCACCATCCGCAGCTGCTGCCCGGTCCGGAGCCGCTGGCTGGCTTCGAGGCGCATCGGTCAGAGTTCCTGCCTGCAGGCGATGGCGTCGGCCAGGACCGCCTTGCTCGCGTACTCGATCTGGCCCCCGGTCGGCAGGCCCCGCGCGAGCCGGGTCACGCGGACGCCGCGACGGGCCATCTCGGCAGCCACCTGCAGGCCCGTGCTCTCGCCCTCCATGTCGGGGTTCATCCCGAGGATGACCTCGCGCACCGGGACGCCCCGCGCGTTGCGCGACGGGTCGTCGACCCGGCGCAGCAGGTCGTGGAGCGTGAGGCTGTCCGCGCCGACGCCGTCCAGCGGATCGAGCCGTCCCATGAGCACGTGGTAGACGCCGCGGTACATCCCCGTCTGCTCGAGGCTGATGAGGTCCTTGGGCTGCTCCACCACCATCACCGTCGAGGCATCGCGCGACTCGGAAGCGCAGACCGCGCACGGGTCGCGATCGGTGAGGTTCCAGCACACGGAGCAGTGGCGGATCCGCTGCTTCACGTCCTGGATGGCGCGCGCCAGGCGCATCGCCTCCGGCTCGGGGCTCTTCAGGACGAAGAACGCCAAGCGCTCCACGCTGCGACGGCCGATCCCCGGAAGGCGTGCGAACTCCTCGATGAGCCGCACAACGCACTCGGGATACGCGGAACTCGTCCGGTCGGGGGGCACGGCTACTGGAGGTGAGCGAGGAGCTGGGTCGGGATCGGAAGCCCCATCTCCCGGGCGACGTCAGCGATGCGGGTGGTGGCCTCGCGCCGCGCGTGGGCAATGGCGTCGTTCACGGCCTCGGCGATGGCCACTTGGAGATCGGCGCGGGCCGCGGGCGTGGCCGCCTCGGCAAAGCCGGGGTCGATGTCCACCGTCAGGAGCTCGACGCGGGCATTCATGACCGCGCGGACGCGCCGGCACGACGAATGGCCGGTGCACTGGATGCGGCCGAGCTCCTCCTTCGTCTCGACGAACTTCGCCTGCATGCGGGGGATGTCCTTGAGCATCCCCGCGACCCCGGCGGCGGCCTTGAGCTTGTCAAACATCCGTGCCTCCGTCCTCGTCGGGTTCGTCGCCGGCCGCTGGGGGACCGTCGTCCACGGCGCGCGGCGAGGCGGGTGCCTCGTCCACCGCTCCGGGTCCAACAAGCGTACCTGCCGCCGAGATGCCCACGATCGTCGCATCGAAGAGTTCGGCAAGCTGCCGCACGAACGGGTTCGACGCGGCGGCATCGTCGGCGCGCGGGTCGCGTGGACCGGGTCGCGCCGCAATCGGCGTCGGCACGGTCGCGGGCGAGGCGACGGCGATCGGCGGGTGCGGGGTGGCGACCGGCGCCCCAAGGGAAGGCTTCGACGCCGCGGCGACGGGCGCCGCGGCAGGAAGGCTCACCCGGGGCGCGATGCTTTTTTTGCGGTGGGCTCCGTGGATCCCGGCGCACCGGCTCCGGACACCGCCTCCGCCACCGGCGCGAAGCGCGCCGCCAGCGCCATCCGGACGATCGCGGCGTCGAACAACGTCCGCGGCGCACCGCTCTGCTTCGCGGAGCGCAGGACGGCATCGCAGACCGCCACCAGGTGGGCAAGCGTGGCCGGGTCGAACGCCCGCGCATCGCGCGCCGCCTCGGACCGCTGGTCGTCGGGAAGCTCCACCAGCTCGCTGGCCTCGCCGCACACCGCGGCCACCATCAGCGTCCGGAATCGGTCGGCGAGGAGTTCGAGCGCCTGCTCGATGCCGGTCCCGGCCTCCAGGAGCCGTGCCGCCGATTCGAGCGCGGCGCGCGGTTCCCCCGCCCCGACGGCCGAGGCGATCGCGGCCACCATCTGCGCATCCGGAAGCCCAAGCACCTCCTCAAGGAGCCGCTGCGTGATGCCGGAGTCGCCGCCCGCCGCAACGAGCCGGTCGAGCAGGCTGAGCCCGTCGCGCATCGAGCCGTTGGCCAGGCGCGCGACCTGCAGCACCGCGGCGTCCTCCGCGGGGATGGACTCGCGGCGCAGCACGTCCTGCAGGTGCGCGGCGATCCGCGATGCCGGGATGTTGCGGAAGTCGAAGCGCTGGCATCGCGACTGGATGGTCGCCGGCACCTTGTGCGGCTCGGTGGTGCACAGGATGAACTTGACGTGCGCGGGCGGTTCCTCCATCGTCTTCAGGAGGGCGTTGAACGCGGGCACCGTCAGCATGTGCACCTCGTCGATGATGTAGATCTTGTACGCGCCGCGCGCCGGGGCGATGCCGGCACCCGCGATCAGCTCGCGTGCATCGTCGATGCCGCGGTTCGACGCGCCGTCGATCTCGACCACGTCGATGTCCTCGCCGCGCATGATGGCCTCGCCGACCTCGCCCGCCTGCGCGAGCCCCTTGGCCGCGTCGCCCTGCGCATTGAGCGCTCGCGCCAGGATGCGCGCCATGCTCGTCTTGCCGACGCCACGGGTCCCGCAGAAGAGGTAGGCGTGCGCGGTTCGGCCAGTCGCGATCGCGTTGCGCAACGTCCGCGCGATCGGCTCCTGGCCCACCACCTCGTCGAAGTCGCGCGACCGGTAGCGGCGGGCGAGCACGGTGTAGTGCCGCGGTGCCGCCGGCTCGTCCATCCCCGGGATGAGCGAGGAGCCTGCAACGGGCGCCTCGTCCGCGGGTGCGGCGTCGTTCTTCCTCTTGGTCGTCCGGGTCGCCACGGTCACCTCGTCCCGCACGGCGGGGGCAAGAACTGGAAAACGGGACGCGGCGGCTGGGGAGGACGGCCAGGCGGACCGGCGCTCGGCCGACGCCGCTTATGGCTGCTGCGGTCAAGCCCTGACCAGGTTCACGGGCC
>JBJOIF010000162.1:0-5746 GCA_046047335.1 Planctomycetota bacterium
TGCACGCGCGGATGCGCGCGATGCTGCTCGCCTTGCCGAGGATCGCGAGCGTGTCGAAGATCGGCGGGCTGACCGTACCGCCGCTGACGCCGATGCGGAGCGGCTGCGCGACCTTCCCGAGGTTGCCCTCGGCGTGCTGCGCAGCGTAGGCCCCGATCGCCGACTCGAGCGCGGCCGCGGACCAGTCCTGCTGCGACTCGAGGATCGGCAGCATGGCCTTCAGGTGCCCCAGCCCGTTCGGCTCGGCGCCGAGGAGCGCCTTCTCGACGTTCTTGGTGCGCTCCCAGGCGAGCGCGCCGTCGGCGACCACGAAGAACCGGTTGCTGCGGAACATCTCGTCGAGGGTCTTCGAGCGCTCGTGGCTCGCGCCCGCGAGCTGCTCGAACTGCGCGTCGGTGAGCTTGGCCATGAACGCGGCGTGGAACTCGCTGCCGTGCGCGCGCGCACGGCGGAGGAACTCCTCGCGCGGCATGCCGGTGATGGCGTCGCAATTGAAGCTGAGGAGCTTGGCGCGGTCGAACTTCGCGGGCGTCTTCACCACGCGCTTCAGGTCGAAGCGCTCCTTCATGAACTGCATGTCGAACTTCTCGACGTCGCCGCCCGGGCTCCACCCGTTGAGCGCGAGGAAGTTGCAGATGACCTCCGGCAGGTAGCCGCTTCGGCGGAAGTCGTCGACGTTGATCTCCGGGAGCGCGATGCCGAGCGCGTCGGCGAGCGCGTTCGCCTCGTCGAAGTCGAGCTGCGCGTTCTTGTCGCCGAGCCACGCATCCCAGCGCGCCTGCGGCACGGTGCCCGCGGGGGGCGCGGAGAGCTTGCGCTCGGTGACGGTCTTGCGGAGCAGCTTGTCCTTGTCGCGCTTGGACATCTTGCTGCCGTCGGGGTTCGTGATGATCGAGAAGTGACCGTAGGACGGCCGGCGGTACCCGAGCGCGTCCTGGAGCAGCATGTGCTTGGCCGTGTTGTTGAAGTGCTCTTGAGCGCGCAGGACGTGGGTGACCCCCATCAGCTCGTCGTCCACCACCACCGCGAAGTGGTACGTCGGGAAGCCGTCCGCCTTGCGAATCACGAAGTCGTCCACCTCGCCCGCGGGCAGCGTGGCCTCGCCCAGGATCTCGTCGTGGATGGTGATGGGCTGCGGGGGGCACTTGAGCCGGATGACCGCCGGCTCGCCGGCCGCCAGCCGCCGATCGACCTCGGCCTTCGGCAGCGCCATCTGCGGCGTGCCGTCGTACCGGTAGGCGCGGCCCGCGGCCTTCGCCTCAGCGCGCCGGGCCTCCAGCTCGGCGGCCGTGTCGAACGCGTAGTAGGCCTTGCCTGCGTCGACAAGCCCGGCGAGGATCCGGTTGTAGAGGTCGAGCCGCTCACTCTGGAAGTACGGCCCATGGGCACCGCCCCCGTGGCCGGCGTGCTCCGGGCCCTCGTCCCAGTCGATCCCCAGCCAGGCGAGGTCTTTGAGGAACCCGATGCTCGCGGCGCCGCTTGAGCGCTTCTGGTCGGTGTCCTCGATCCGCACGATGAACTTGCCTCCCCGGCCCTTGGCGTAGGCCCAGCAGAACAGCGCGGTGCGGGCGCCGCCCACGTGGAGGTGGCCGGAGGGCGACGGGGCGAAGCGCGTGACGGGGACCTGGCTCATGGGAGCGGGGTAAGGTACCCGGATGCCCGTGACGGTCGGCCTGCTGTCGGACAGCCACGCGCGATGGGAGCGCACCAAGCGCGCGCTGCAGGCGCTGCGCGACCATGGTGCGACCGTGTTCATTCACTGCGGCGACGTCGAGGACGAACTGGTGCTCGACCAGCTGGCGGGCCTCGACAGCCACCTCGTCTGGGGCAACTGCGACTGGAATGCGGCGTCGCTCGGCCGGTACGCCGCCGACCTTGGCATCGTGGTCCACGGTGTGGCCGGGGAGCTCGCCGTGGACGGCAGGCGGCTCGCCTTCACGCACGGCCACGAACCCGCGCCGATGAGGGACGCAGTGGCCGGCGGGGCCGACTACCTGGTGCACGGCCACACGCACGAGCGGCGCGATGAACGGCGGGGGTCGTGCCGGGTGCTCAACCCCGGCGCGCTGCACCGCGCCCCCACGTTTACGGTGGCGACGCTGGTACCGGCCACCGACGAGTTCCGATGGATCGAGGTGCCTGCGTGACCATCGCCTCCAGCGGTCCCATCGGCCTGGCGGCCTTCGTGACCAGCCTGGCGTCGGCGTGGTTCATGACGGGACTGATCTGGCTGGTCCAGGTCGTGCACTATCCGCTGTTCGCCCAGGTGGGACGCGAGGGCTTCGCCCGCTACGAGGCGGCGCACGCGCGGCTGATCACGCCGATCGTGGCTCCGGTGATGCTGGCCGAACTTGCGTCCGCCCTGCTGCTCCTGGCCGTCCGCCCCCGGGCGATGCCCGCATGGGCCGCGTGGACTGGTGCCGCCCTGGTGATCGCGATCTGGGCCTCGACTTTTCTGATGCAGGTGCCCGCCCATGGAGCGCTTGCCCGAGGCTTCGACACCGAGACCCACGCCCGTCTGGTCTCGGGCAACTGGATCCGCACCGTGGCGTGGTCGCTGCGTGCCGTCCTCCTCGCCTGGGTGGCGTGGTCGATGCTCGTCCGTATGGCGACCCCCGCCTCTGGAGACTCCGCGTCATGAGCAAGCCCCCGACGGTGGTCGGCATCGAGCTTCCCGGCGTGGTGACCGGCGCCATCCGCCGCACCGCCCTGACCGCCAAGCTCGCCCGTCGCCGACTCCGCAAGCCAGCGAACCTTCATGAGGCGCCCGGGACGATCACCGTCGCCGCGGATGCGGTGCCCACCAGCCTCAGCGTCATCGCGTTCGGGCCGGACGGCCACGTCGAGCGTCGCGTGGACTCGGTGGAGGAGATCGACGCCGTGGCGAGCGAGTGGCCCGTGGTGTGGATCAACGTGGACGGGCTCGGCGATGCGGCGACGCTCCGCGCGATCGCCGAACGCTTCGGCATCCACCCGCTTGCCATGGAGGACGCCACCGACGTGTCCCAGCGCGCCAAGGTGGAGACCTATGGCGATGCGGTGTTCACGTGCCTCCCGATGCCCCACGAGGACGAGCGCGGGTTCTGGACCGAGCAGCTCTCGATCTGGCTCTCGGGGCGGCACGTGGTGACCTTCCAGGCCGTGCCGGGCTTGGACTGCCTCGAACGCCTGCGCGAGCGCATCCGCGGCACGAGCGGACGCATCCGCGGCCGCAACGCGCCCTACCTGGCCTACGCGATCGCCGACGCCGTGGTCGACGGCTACTTCCCGATCGTGGACCGGATCGGTGCGGCGGTCGAAGACCTCGAGGACGCGGTCTTCCGGCGCCCCACCGGGCAGCAGCTGATGCAGATCCGCCGCAGCCGCACGGAGCTGATCCACATCCGGCGCGCCCTGCTTCCGGTGCGTGATGCCGCCCTCCTGATGCTGTCGCTCGAGCGAACCTTCGACTCCGACCTGCGGCCATACCTGCGTGACCTCAACGACCACGTGCTCCGGGCGCTCGACCAAGTGGAGACCGACCGCTCGATGGCGAACGATCTCCTGGAGATCTACATGACGAGCGTCAACATGAAGCTCGGCGAGACCTCCAAGGTGCTCACGATCATCGCCACCCTGTTCATGCCGCTCAGCTTCATCAGTGGCCTCTACGGGATGAACTTCCGCACGATGCCCGAGCTCGAGTGGGAGCACGGCTACGCCTTCGCCCTGTTCCTCATGGCGCTGACCGCCGTCGGATTCACCATCTACTTCTGGCGCAAGGGCTGGCTGCGCGACAGCACCAAACTCTGACTCCAGCCATCGTTTCGGGCGATTTCGGGCCGGGAATCGGCCCTTGATCCTTGGGGCTCCGTCCCTCTACAGTTATTCACTTGGGCTTCAGGAGGCCCAATCCCATGACCCACCACGCCAACCGCGGCCGAACCGAGCGCACCGTGACCGACAACACCTCCACGTTCGACAACCCGACGCGCGCGTCCGACTTCTTCGGCTGCATGACCTTCAGCGGCGACACCATGCTGAAGCGGCTGCCGAGCGATGTCTTCGCCAAGCTGCAGAAGACGATCAGCGAGGGCACGCCGCTCGACCCCGCGATCGCCAACACCGTGGCGGTGGCGATGAAGGACTGGGCGATCGAGCACGGCGCCACCCACTACTGCCACTGGTTCCAGCCGCTCACCGGCATGACGGCCGAGAAGCACGATGCGTTCCTGAGCCCGATGCCCGACGGCAGCGCGATCGAGAAGTTCTCCGGCGGCCAGCTCGTGCTCGGCGAGCCCGATGCATCCAGCTTCCCATCGGGCGGGATCCGCGACACCTACGAGGCACGCGGCTACACCGCCTGGGACGCCACCAGCCCGGCGTTCCTCCTGCGCAACCCCTCCGGAATCACCACGCTCTGCATCCCGACCGCGTTCGTCAGCTGGACGGGCGAGGCGCTCGACAAGAAGACCCCGCTCCTGCGCTCGATCCAGGCCCTCTCCAAGCAGGCCATGCGAATCCTCCGGCTCTTCGGGTCCGACCAGGGCGTGACCCACGTGGCCGGCACCCTCGGCGTCGAACAGGAGTACTTCCTGGTGGAGCGCGAGCAGGCCGAGCAGCGGCTTGACCTGATGATGACCGGGCGCACGATGATCGGCGCCAACCCGCCCAAGGGACACCAGCTCGACGACCACTACTTCGCGGCGGTCCCGGACCGCGTGCTGGCGTTCATGGCGGAGGTGGAGTCGCGGCTCTTCGAGCTGGGCGTGCCAGTCAAGACGCGCCACAACGAGGTGGCGCCCAGCCAGTACGAGATCGCCCCGCTCTTCGAGAACGCGAACATCGCGGTGGACCACCAGATGATCACCATGCAGGTGCTGCGCCTGGTCGCGCGCCGCTGGGGCTTCGAGTGCCTGATCCACGAGAAGCCGTTCGCCGGCGTCAACGGCAGCGGCAAGCACAACAACTGGTCGCTGGCCACGAGCACGGGCATCAACCTCCTCGACCCGCGCGAGGAAACCCACACCAACATGCAGTTCCTGGTGTTCCTGGCTGCCGTGATCCGCGCCGTGGACCTGCACGCGGACCTGCTGCGCGCCTCGATCGCCAGCGCGGCCAACGACCATCGCCTCGGTGCCAACGAGGCTCCGCCGGCCATCATGAGCATCTTCCTCGGCGACATGCTCACCGACATCCTGAACCAGCTGGAGAGCGGCAAGCCGCGCAAGACCAAGACGGGCGGTGCGCTCGACCTCGGCGCCACCACCCTGCCGCAGATCCCCCGCCACGCCAGCGACCGCAACCGCACGTCGCCGTTCGCGTTCACGGGCAATAAGTTCGAGTTCCGCGCCGTCGGCTCGAGCGCCAGCGTGGCATGGCCGAACACGGTGCTCAACACGATCGTCGCCGAAAGCATCGACCACTTGGCCACCGAGCTTGAGCGCAAGGCCGGGCGCAACCCGTCCGAGGCGAAGTTGGAGACCGCGGTGCGCGCCGTGCTCAAGGACGTGATCGCGAAGCACCGCCGCGTGTGCTTCGACGGCGACGGCTACAGCGAGGCTTGGCACCGCGAGGCCGAGAAGCGCGGCCTGCCCAACCTGCCGAGCACGGCCGACTGCCTGGGTGCCTTCGCCACCAAGAAGGCCCGCGACGTATTCGCCCGGTACGGGGTGCTCTCGGCGCGCGAGCTGGAGGCCCGCTACGACGTGCTCATCGAGAACTACTGCACGGTGCTTGGCATCGAGTCCCGGACGCTGGTCCAGAT
>JBJOIF010000163.1:0-18307 GCA_046047335.1 Planctomycetota bacterium
GCCGCGGACGCATCTCCCGCAAGCGCCAGCCCAAGCGCCGCCACGCCGGCCGACACGAGGATGGCCCCGGGAACCAGCCCGATCCATCGCGCGCGCCACGCGTCCTGCATCGCGCCGAAGGCCGCCAGCAGTCCCTCCACCAGCAGCCACGCCAGGGGCGCCAGCACCGGCAGCGCGTACGTCGGCAGCTTGCCGCGGCTTGCCGAGAGGAACACCAACGGCCCCAGCACCGCGCATGCCGCAAATCGGCAGCCCGTGCGCGTGCGGCACAGGGCGCGCCAGCGCGGTGCGGCGATCGGTGCGGTCACGATCCACGGGATCGCCCCCAGCGGCACGATCAGCAGATAGAACGCCCACGGTTCCGTCGGCTGGTTGGACCCGCTGCCCGCGAAGCGCTGGAAGTGTTCGTGGACGATGAATCGCGTCCAGAATCCCGGAGCGTGCTCCGTGACCGCCCACGCCCATGGTGCGATCACGGCAGCGCCCACCGCCAGCGGGATCCACGGCAACACCACCAGGTCGCGCCATCGACGCTCCCACACCAGCCACGGTCCCACGGTGACTGCCGGGAACACCACGGCCAATAGGCCCTTCGTCATGAATGCGAGGCCCGTGAAGACCCCGGCAGCCACGAGCCAACCGAGGCGTCGACGTCCCGGTGCCTCGGTGGCTCCGCAGAAGAAGCACGCCGACGCCGCCAGCACCATGCCTGCGATCGGCGCATCCAAGATGGCCACGCTCGATCCCACCGCCTGCAGCGCCATCGTGATCGACGCCAGCGACACCAGCGCACCGACCACCGTCGCGGCATCGGCGTCCGCCCCCGCCAACCGCGCACCCCTCCGGGCGGCCACGCCCACGGCCAGCGCCGCCAGCCCGCCGCACAGCGCCGCGGGCAGGCGGATCGCGAATGCGTTGCGGCCGAATGCCTCGATCGATGCCGCGGTCATCCAGTACACGAGCGGCGGCTTCTCGTAGAACAGGAATCCGCTCATCTGCAGTTGCAGCCAGTCGCCGGACTGCACCATCTGCGCCGCAATCGAACCGTAGCGCGTCTCGTCGGCGCTCAGAACCGGACGCGCGCCCAGAAACATGATGTTCACGGCCACAAAGGCGACGATCGCGGCGACGACGGCGAGGCGGGCGTTCACGACGGGAAAGATACGCCCGGACACTAGAGTGCCCGCATGTTCGTCCTCGATGCCGCCGCCGTGCTCCTGGTGATCGCCGCCGCCTTCGGGCTGGCGAACCATCGCATCCTGCGGCTGCCCTTCGCCATCGGCATGCTGGTCTCCGGCCTGCTGGCGTCGATCGGCGTGATGGTCATCGACCAGCTACTTCCGAGCGCGAACCTCGCCGATGCGGTGCGCGAGGCCGTGCTGCAGGTCGACTTCGCCGACGCGGTGCTGAGCGGCATGCTCAGCCTCCTGCTCTTTGCGGGTGCCCTGCACACGGACCTCGGCCTGCTGCGCTCCCGGCTCTCGGCGATCCTCTCGCTGGCCACCATCGGCGTGGTCATCAGCGCGGCCCTCGCCGGCGGCGCCGCGTGGCTTGCCTTCCGGTCCGTCGGCCTCGACATCGGCCTGGCGTGGTGCCTGGTCTTCGGCGCGCTGATCTCTCCCACCGACCCGATCGCCGTACTGGGAATCATGAAGGCCGCCAAGGCCCCCAAGGAACTCGAGATCAAGGTCATCGGCGAGAGCCTGCTCAACGACGGGATGGGCGTCGTGCTGTTCGTGGTCCTGGTCGGCGTGGCCACGGCCGGCGGCGAGGGCACGAGCGCCACCGGGGTGATGGCCGTGCTCGTGCAGGAGGTCGTGGGCGGCGTGGCGCTCGGCGCGGTCGCGGGCTGGGTCTGCTTCCGTGCCCTTCGCAGCATCGACGAGCCGAACCTCGAGGTGCTGGTGACGCTGGCCCTGGTGATGGGCATCGGCTTCGCCGCACCCCGGCTCCACGTCTCGGCACCGCTGGCGGCGGTGGCGGCGGGACTGCTGATCGGCAACCATGGCCGCGAACATGCGGTCAGCCACCGCACCGAGCACGTTTTGGACACGGTGTGGACCTTCATTGACGAGACCCTCAACGCCGTGCTCTTCCTGCTCATCGGGATCGAGGTGCTTGCGATCGACTACTCGCGCCGCGACTACCTACTGGCCGCCGCGATGCTTGTTCCCCTGGTGCTGCTGGCACGGCTGGTGGGGGTCGCGTTGCCGCTTGCGGTGCTCGGCCGCCGCGCCCCGCTCGGGCCCGGCGCTATCCCGGTGCTCACTTGGGGTGGGCTGAAGGGCGGCATCTCCATCGCCCTTGCCATGAAGACCCCGGACTTCCCGGGCCGGAATGCGGTGTTGACCGCCACGTACTCCGTGGTGGTGTTCTCGATCCTGGTCCAGGGCCTCACCGTCGGACCGCTGATCCGGCGGGTGGCGCGCGATCACGATCCGTCGGGGACGCGCCAGCGCGAACGCACGACGTAGTACGACTCCTCGACGCCCGCGAGATCACCGACCCTCACCAGGCCGAACTGGCGCTCGACGGCCTGTGCCGTGGTCCGCGCCACCGGGATCGCCATCCGGTAGGCCTGCGCGACGTGGTGCAGGAGTGCCCGGTCCTCCGCCTCAACCACCACCCGGGCGCGCGGTGCGTGCCGCTGCAGCCATCGCTCGATCCGCTCCCGGAGCGGGCTTGACTCGGCGGGGAGCGCAAGCGCCGCCTCGCCGAGCGAGCGGGGGTAGTCGCGACGCAGGGTGCGGGCGAGGTCGGGGCGGGCGCACCAGCACACGCGCGACCGGCCAGCGACGCGCGACACCAACTCCTGCCCGCGCAGGCCAACCGGCTCCCGGTCGGTGATCAGGAGATCGATCCGGTGCGCACGGAGCTCGCGCTCCAGGTGCTCGCCCGCCCACTCGATGCACTGCAACCGCATGCCGGCCCGGATGTACGGCGCAAGGATCTTCCGCACCACCAGCTTTGGCACCGCGTCCGAAGTGCCCACGCGCAGCGGCATCGTGGGACCCGGCGTCCCGCGCAACAGCGCCACCAAGGCATCGCACCCCCGGGCCACGCGCAGTGCCCCGTCGTGCACGCGCGCCCCATGCGCGGTCAGCCGAAGCTTCCGACCGTCGCGAGCGAACAATGCGCCTCCGGTGACCTTGCCCAGGCGCGAGAGACGCGCACTGAGGGCAGGCTGCGACACCCCCAACGCGCGGGCCGCGGCCGACACCGTTCCCAACCGCACCGTGTGGACCAGCGCCGCCAGTTCCGGATGCAGCAGGGCCTCGCCGGACAGCGCTTTCAATTCATTCATGAAATGAATGTATCACTTCATGTTCATCGATATGAAATAACCTTTGGGATTCGGCACCCGGATCCAACTCCACTCCCCCGCGGGCGGGGTACCGTTGACGACCCGCCATGCCGACCGCTGCCTCCGAGCGATACGAGGCGATCGTTCCCACGAACGTCGCCCGACATCCACTCTGGCTCCGCCTGGAGCCCGAGGCGAGGCGCGCCATCGAGGTGGTCTCGCAGGTGCTGCCGTTCAAGGCAAACTCCTACGTGGTGGACCACCTGATCGACTGGGACCGGGTGCCGGAAGACCCGATCTTCCAGCTGACCTTCCCGCAGCCCGGGATGCTCGACCCGGCGGCGTTCGCGGCGGTCGATCGTGCCCTCCGCGCAGGCGACCCCGTCGCCCTCCGCGCCGTCGTGGACGCGATCCGGGCCGACCTGAATCCCCATCCGGCGGGCCAGGCCACGCTCAACGTGCCGCACATCGACGGGCAGCCGCTCCCTGGAGCGCAGCACAAGTACGCGGAGACCCTGCTCTTCTTCCCGGCCGCGGGTCAGACCTGCCACGCCTACTGCACCTTCTGCTTCCGATGGCCGCAGTTCGTCGGGCCCGAGGAGTCGCGGTTCCGCGCCAAGGACCACGAGCAGCTGGTCGAGTACCTGGCCGCGCACACGGAGATCACCGACCTTCTCCTGACCGGGGGAGACCCCATGGTCATGCGCACGGGCGTGGTGGCCCGATACCTGCAACCCGTGCTCGATGATCCACGCCTCGAGCACGTGCAGACGATCCGCATCGGCACCAAGGCCCTTGCCTATTGGCCGCAGCGGTTCGTTTCGGACCCGGACGCCGACGAGCTGATGCGGCTGTTCGAGCGCGTGGTGGCCACCGGGCGCACGCTCGCGGTGCAGGCGCACGTCTCCCACCCGGTGGAGTTCTCCACCCCCGTGGCGCAGGAGGCCATCCGACGCATCCGCTCCACCGGCGCCATGATCCGCCTGCAGGGTCCGTGCATCCGACACGTCAACGACGACGCGGAAATCTGGCGCGACCTGTGGACCACCGGGGTCCGGCTCGGGTGCGTGCCGTACTACATGTTCGTCGAGCGCGACACCGGGGCCAAGCGCTACTTCGAGCTGCCGCTGGCCCGATGCTTCTCCATCTACCGGGACGCGTACTCACGGGTCTCCGGGCTTGCGCGCACGGTCCGCGGTCCCAGCATGTCCGCCACGCCCGGCAAGGTGCACATCCTGGGCACCTCCGAGGTGGAGGGCGAGGAGGTGTTCGTCCTGCAGTACCTGCAGTGCCGGCGGCCCGAGCTCGTCCGGAGGCCGTTCTTCGCGCGCTTCGACGCGCACGCCACGTGGTTCGACCAGCTTCGGCCGGCCCGCGAGGCCGACCGGCCGTTCTTCCCCTCGGACTGGCCGTCCGGAGGCGTGCAGGTGCCGCTGCGGATCGACGTCGAAGACGCCTGATGGCGCGACGCGGGCCTCACCGCGCCATCAGGAGCACGGCGCCGACGCACAGGATGAAGTACGGCACCAGCACCGCCGCACCCACGTAGTCCTTCGCCACGCGCTGTCCGAAGAACAGCATGGTGATCGTGGCGGACGCGGCCTGCGCGCCCCACCCGGCCAATTGGGTGCTCCCGGCCAGCACCACCTGGACGGCTCCGGCCGCGCACAGCGCACCGGCCACGATCTCCAGCACCGTGACCACCGAGAGCATCGGCTTCACCTGCCCGCGAAGTGGGCTCTTGGCGAAGTGGCCCTCCAGCCACGCCAGGTTTCCCCCGAAATCCATCACCTTGTCCAGGCCGGACTGAAGGAACAGGATGGCGATGAACGCCGAGACCACCGCCTGCGCAAAGACCATCGGCTCGATCATGGGGCCGAATCTACCGCACCGATCGTCGGGACGGTGGGCACCACGGCGACGGGTGAGACCTGGCGAGTACGGCCGCATTCGGTGCAGGAGGCCGCCCCCGACGACCGGAGGTCGTATTCGCATTGCGGGCAACGGTCATCGCGGAATCCGATGATCACCGCGAGGCCGCAGGTTCGGCAGTGGTTCTCCCCAGGCTCCAGGTGCATCGATGACCGGCACCGAGGGCACTTGGCGACCATGGTCTCCACCGGGGCCGCATAGGTTTCGCTCCCGCGCACGGATCCTCGGATGCGGATGGCCACCGCCGCGGCCAAGAGCACGCTGGCGTCCAGGATGGCGACCGCGGCGCCGATCCGCCAGAGCAGGTCTTCGCCCGCCGCGTAGCGCACCCAATCGATGGTGGCCATGGTCAGGATCGTGCCAAGGCCGAGCGTCATGGCCGATGCCGTCGGCGCCAGCCATCCCATCGCCCCGGCCAGGCCAAGCGGACGCATCACCGACCAGAGCCCCGCCGCCGTGGCTACCGCCCCCATCGCCGCGCCGAACGTGAGCAGCGTGGGATCCGGCATCGCCTCGGCAACCGCGAACCCCCCGGACAGCCTGGGCGCCAAGCGATGCACCGACTGCCCCGCCCACGCCATGGCCCCCAGTGCGGTCGCGACCAGGCCAAGCACCGCGATCAACCGGTCCACGCGGCCGGGCGAGCGCCACCGCGAGGGCTCAAGTCCACTGGCGTTCATCGCGGCCACCGCGGAACCGATGATCACGCACCAGTAGAGCTCCACGGCCAGTTGCTGGCCGGGCGAGGCCTCCAACAGCACGACGGCTGGTACGCCGGCCCCGAAACCGATGGCAGCACCCGTCAACGCGATCCGGTGCTGCAGCGGCCGAGGCCGCACCGGCCACGCCCGCAGGGCCCGCATCGCCAAGACGAAGGCAGCCAAGCCCATCCCGCCCCACGCCAGCGTCAGCGTGTCGAGCGGGATGACGCCGATGGCGCCCCGCGCCCAGACAAAGAGCAGTGCGAGCGCCGCCAGCACCAGGACGTACCCAATCCACACCGCCTGCACCACGGCGACGCGCTCCGTACTGCCTGAGCCACCAGCTGGCAAGAGGGCCGCGGCCGTCGCCACCACCACCATGGCGCTCAGGACCATCTGTCCAACGGCAGTGCTCGGCGCAAACACCGCAGCAACCCCGGTGAGTGCCGCTGCGGCCAGCGCCACCAGGATCACTCGGACCAGGACGTGGCGGCTCAACATGGCCTCAACGTACCACGCCCCCCGACACGATCGGCGTGCGGGACCACCGCGGACCAACTACCCAACGGGCGGGGGTGTCGGCGGCCATGACCGCGTCAAGCAGTCCATCCGGCCCGGCGATCGGCCGGTCCGGGAGGTCGGCGGCGAGGATCCCGGCTGGCCGAGACTCGGTCCCCAGCGTCACCGCTCCGCGTGGCTCGCCGAGCAACGTCGCGCCGTGCACGGTGGCCATCGCGAGCAGCACTCGCGCATCGACCCCATCACGGCGGTGGAGCACCCGTGCCTCGTCCAGCACGCTCAGGCGATCCGGCGTATGCAGGCAGAGCATGCTGTCCGTGCCCAGCGCCACGGGAACACCACGGCGCAGCAACTCCAGGTAGCGATGCGCGGCGTGGCCTTCCGCCGGGTGCCCGAAGTACGCGCTGGCCCGCGGGCAATAGACGATGCCCACCGCGGGACCGCACGCACCGGCCGCCGCGTGCACCAGGAGCTCCACGTCGGCGTCGCTCAGGTAGTTCCCGTGCGCGATCGCGCCACCCGACGGCCGCACCAGGTCCACCACGCGCTCAATGGGCGAACACCGCCACCCCGTCAGCTCCGGCGTCCACGCACCCACGTGCCTGAGCAAGTCCGCAAGCGGACCCGAGCCATCCTGCACGAAGCGCAGTTCGTCCAAGGTCTCGCTCAGGTGCGTGGCGAGGGGAAGCCCGAGGCTGGCCGCCGCGCGGTACAGGCGATCGCCGCAGGAGTACGACGCGTGGGGAGAGATCCCGACGCGCGTGGGTTCGCCCGGCCGCGCCAGGGCCGACACGGTCCGGGCGAACGCAAGCCCAGCGTCCTCCGCGGCGCCGATTCCGAACACCTCGACGAACGACACGCCCCGCACCCCGGCCGCCCGCATCGCCTCCATGGCATCCAGGCCGCGGTTTCCGGCGATGTCGCCGACGATGGCGGTGCCACCGCGCCAGCTCGCCTCGATGCCCATCCGCACCGAGTGCCGCACGGCCTCGGCCGTCGTGGGCCGATCTCGGCGAACCATCGCTGCCCACGCCGCGAATCCGTCATGCAGGGCATGGGGACGCGGTCCGAGCGCGGTCAGGTCGAGGTGAGCATGCGCATTGACCAAGCCGGGGATCACCACGGCACGGGGTTCCACGATCACGCGACGGTCGATGGTCCTTCCAAGCTCCGCAGGGGTCCCCACCGCTTCCACCACGCCTTCGGCCGAGATCAGGATCGATCCCGGGGCAATCACGCGATCCGCGTCGGCCACGGCCCGCGCATCGATGCGCAGGGGGCCACAATCGTCGATGCGCGCGGCGGCGTCCATCCGACGGGTGACGCTACCGGGGATGAGCGCGGACGCCAAGGGTGCGTCGACGGCGCGACCCGGAACATGCGCAGCGGTGCGGCCGGCACCCACGCGGCTTGACCCTCAGAAGGCCGCCTGCAGCTGCACGATGAGCGAGGCGTTGTTGTTCGGGTCCGGTCCGCCGCCCAGGCCCTGCGGCGGCAGCACCTCGGCGGCAACGCCCGTCGGATTGCCGACCACCGGCACCACGACGCGTGCGGTCAGCTTCAACGCCTCCCGGTCGATGTACCAGTTGGCACCGGCGGACACGGTGGAGATGGTCCCGCCCACGTCAGCGATGCCGAAGCTTGCAAAGGCCTCGACGTTCCCGGAGAGGAACACCCCGCCCTGCGCCAGAGCGCCCCAGCTGGTGGAATCGCGATCCACCCACTGGTCGGCCCAGATGCCCTGCAGGATCAGGTTGGCGCCGCCGAACATCAGCGCCGCATCGGCCGTGACCGCGCGCTGGTTGGCCCCATTCAGCGCCGGGGGATTGATGCCGCGGCCGTTCTGGTAGAGCCCCGCCAAGCCGATGAACGCCCCGAACGGCTGCCCCGGGAAGCTTGTCTCCAGGTCGTACTGCGACCACTCCCCGCACAACTTCCAGTTGAGCCGCGAGGTCATCGCGATGCTCTGGTTGGATGAGGAGTCCCAGGGCGTGGGCGCCGTGCCCACCTGGTTGCCATAGCAGAGCTGCCATCGCAACGACTCGCCCGACCAGCCCAGGTTCACGCCCGTGGTGAATGACGCGGTGAACAGCCACTCGATGAAGGAACATTCCCCCATCTGCGTCTGCGCGGTCGAGAACAGGTGGCTCTCGTAGGTGAAGGGCGTGAAGATCGAGCCCGCCTGCACGAACCATCCGTCACCGAGCTGCTTGGTGATGTTGAGGTAGCTGATCTGGAGAGGCGTGCCGATCACCGCATCGGGATCGACCTGCAGCGCCTGCAGCGACTCCGGATCGGTGTAGGAGCCGATGGCCAACCCGATCAGCCAGGTGAGGTCCGGCCCGCCGACGTTGCCCGTGACGAAGAGTTGGGCGCGGCGCACCTCCATGCCCCAGACGTCGTCCGCCGCCGGCGTGCGCTCCGGCGCGTTGTAGCCCGAATTCCACACGAATCGGGTCTGGACGAACCCGAACGCGCGGATCATCTCGCCGGCGGCCGGATCGCCCATCACGAAGCCGAGCCCGGGTTCGTATCCCACGCGCAGCGACTCCGCCCCACCGCCGCGCCACGCGGTCCGGGTCGATGCATCGGAGAGGACGTCGCGGACCACGGCACGCACCTGCTCGGCGCGCACGCCGTCGGCCCACGACTCGTCCGAAGCCCGACGCAGTGCGGCCACCTCGCGGCGCATGGCCGCGAGCTCGGCGTCCACGTCCATGATCTCTCCGGCGGAGACCGAGACGGCGTGGAAGGTGGCAGCCGCCACGGCAGCCTGGGCGACCCGCGCCATCACGACGGCGCACCCCCACCGCTTTGCCGATCGCGGACCAGCCACCAGAGTCCCAGGACGACCGCCACCACGCTCAGCAGCCACATCGGCGGCAGGTATGCGTGGGACGCATTGATGTTGAGGCCGCGGCAGTAGCCCATCGTCAGAACGTGGCCAAGCAGCGTAGCCATGGCCGCGATGGCGATCCGACGCCGCGCCACACCCGACCACTGCGGACGCAGCAGAAGGAAGAGAAGCGCCGCGGTGGCACCGCCGAGGAGGAACACCATCTCCCCTTCGAACGACAGCCGGCCGGGCATGGAGGCATCGGGCGCACGGAAGAACTCCTTGAAGTACTCCGGCCGCAGCACCACCAGCGACATCGGGATGTGCCAGACCGCGCCGAACGTGCCCGCGCGGAACCACACGGACGGCGCCGGGGACACCGCTCGGCCGCGGCCCAGGCGCCACGCCTGGAGGAACCCCACCGCCAGGCAGATGGCCGCCGCCATCGAAATGCCCTTGTTCAGGATGAACACCGGAATGCTCTCGGCATTCTTGGGCGCAAAGGCCACGTAGCGAACCAGGGCGTAGACGGCGGACCCCACGTAGATGGACACGATCGCGGTCATCGGCGGCCCGCACAGTACCCGCTTCCCATCCGTGCCGCATGCGCTGCCGCGTGGTACACCCCGGCCATGCTGCTTCCCGAACGGCCCACGTGGTGGCGCATCGTGTTCCGCTACCGCGGCAGCGAACTGCAGCGGACCAAGTTCCGGCTGCTCGGCGTCTTCATCGTGGCGCTGGTGGTCACGTGGCTCGAGGAGCACCGCGACTGGCATCCGAACCTGACGCCGCTCCCCTTCACGCTGATCGGCGTGGCGTTGGGCATCTTCCTCGGCTTCCGGAACAACGCGAGCTACGACCGCTGGTGGGAGGGACGCAAGCTCTGGGGCGCGCTGGTCAACACCTCGCGGACCTTCGCGCGCCAGGTGCTCACGCTGGTCGGTCCGCGCGACCCCGCCGGTCCCGCCGAGGCCGCGGCGGTCGACGCCCTCCGACAGGAACTCGTCCGCCGGGCCATCGCCTTTGTGCACGCCCTGCGGCTGTCGCTTCGCGACCGCAACGACCTGGACGACCTGCTGCCGTTCCTGCCCGCGGATGAGGTCGAACGGTTGCGCACGGAGTCCAACCGTCCCTATGCCATCACGCAGGGCACGGCCGAGCGCCTTCGCGCGGCCTGGGCACGCGGCTGGATCGACGACATTCACCTTCCGGTGCTCGAGGCGTCGATGACCGCGTTCACCGACATCCAGGGGGCCTGCGAGCGGATCAAGTCCACGCCGATCCCCTTCTCCTACACCACGCTGATCCACCGCATCACCGCCACCTACTGCTACGCGCTCCCGTTCGGGGTGGTGGACGCCGTCGGCATCTACACGCCCGTGGTGGTGCTGTTGGTGTCGTACGCCTTCTTCGGGCTCGACGTGGTCGGCGACGAGATCGAGATGCCGTTCGGGGTGGATCCCAACGACCTGCCGCTCGATGCCATCTCGCGGACCATCGAGGTCAACCTCCGGCAGCGGATCGGCGACACCGACCTTCCCCCGATGGCCCGGCCAATCGACGACATCCTCACGTGAGCGTGGGCACGGCCAGCCGCGCTCCGGCCGTTGCCCGCGGGTTCAGGCCGTCCCGCGTCCCCGCCGCCGGCGCGAGGCGGCGATCCGTGCCGCTGCCAGTACCGCGACCGCTCCCGGCGCGGGAACCGCGGTGAAGGTGACGGTGAACCCGCCGGACGCCGGGTTCGACGAGCTGGCGGTGGTGGTCCAGAACTCCTGGTAGCCGAAGACGTAGGCGCGCCCCGTTTCCGCCGAGAGCGCGGGAATGGTCACGCCGTACGTGCCGCTTGCCTGGGTGGGCAGGGACCACAGCACGGCGGCCGGGTCCCCGAACTCATCGAGTTCGACCAGCGTCAGCACCGTCTCACCGAATGCTCCGGCGAAGCGCTCGTAATCGATCGACACCACCATCGGGGTGGATGCGGTGAACACGACGGCGAGGCTCCAGTCGAAACGGGTCTCGACCTCCCCGATGGCGAAGGTGCTGGCGCCTGCCGCAAACCCAGCCGAAGAGGTCGATGCCGTCAACGCGCCCCAGTCGCCCGAGGCCGTCCATGGTTCGAACGCGAAGTCGCCCGCCTCCGCGAAGTCGGCGGTCGCATCATCTGGCGGAGAGAACGCCGAAAAAAGCCCAGGGGCCTGCACCACGGTCACCTCGGCCATTGCGGGCGCCGTCACCACGAGCGACCCACCCATCAGCAGCCCGGCAGCGACCATCTTCCGAATCAGCGTGCGTGCCATCACCGTCTCCCGGGGCGTTCGCCCCGCGTTCCGGGCCCACACTCCCATGCAGGTCCGAGGGATCACGAACCGCCCGAAGGCAGATCGGCACCCAGGCCGCACACACCAGCCGAGTTACGTTGTCCGCGATGCCCGCTCCGGCACATTGCCGAGGGCGCTGCACCACACTCCGTTATACGGATTCGATCACCTCCGGCCATCACGGGTTCGTGGAAGAAAGCGGCCGCGGTCAGCGCCCCCCTACCATCCCGCCCCATGCATGACTTCCAGCGGCAGTTCGTCGACTTCATGGTCGGCGCCGGCGTCCTGACCTTCGGGGACTTTGTCACCAAGAGCGGGCGGCGCACGCCTTACTTCGTGAACACGGGCAAGTACCGCTCGGGTTCGCAGTTGGCGACGCTGGGCCGCGCCTACGCCGATGCGATCGAGCGCTCGTTCCCGCGAGGGTTCGACTGCCTCTTCGGGCCGGCGTACAAGGGAATCCCGCTGGTGGTCGCCGTCGCCATGGCGTTCGCAGAGCGCGGCCGTGAGGTGGAGTTCTGCTTCAACCGCAAGGAGGCCAAGGACCACGGCGAGGGCGGCGTGCTGGTGGGCCGACCGCTCAAGGACGGCGACCGCGTGCTCATCGTCGAGGACGTGACCACGGCGGGCACGTCCATCCGGGAGACAGTGCCGATTCTCCGCGCCGCCGCCAAGATCTCCCTGGCGGGGTTGGTGGTGTCGGTCGACCGCCAGGAGCGCGCGAGCGAATCATCCACGCGCAGCGCACTCGCCGAAGTCGGCGCGGAGTTCGGCATGCCGACGGCCGCCATCGTGACGATCGACGAGGTGGTCGGGCACTTGGGCGCCACGCTGACCGATGCCGACCGCACCCGGATCGCCGAATACCGCGCGAAGTACGGCGCGCGTCCCGACGCAGCCTGACGGGTACGCCGATCCGTTCAGCCGCGTCGCCGGATCACGAGCCCCAGTTCGTGCATCCCGTTCGGGTGCCTGGCCACGGGGTACGGCGGATCCGGCCAGACCCACCGCGCGTCATCGAAGAGCATGCGCATCGCGTTGATGTCGCAGTGGTACGGGGGTCCCTCGATGATGCCGGCGTCCACGGCCTCGGGGCGCGGTCGCTGCGCGACCATCGCGAACAGCGTCCCGCCGGGCCGGATCCACTCGGCAAGCGCCTGCTCGTACCTGCGCCAGTGCGCAGGGTGCATGGCGCATAGGCACGTCTGCTCGTAGACGGCGTCGAGCGGCAGGGACGGCCGCCAGCCCGTCACGTCGGACTCGATGATCTGCGCATGCAGGCCGCCGGCCAAGAGCCGCGCACGCACCCGGGCGCACGCCTGCGCGGCGCAGTCGATGGCCATGACCTCGAACCCGCGACGCGCCAACTCCGCCACGTCCCACCCGCTGCCGCATCCGGGCACCGCGATGCGACAGGGGACCAGTGCACCCGAGTCGAGCCAACGCACGAGCTGCGGGCCGGGCGCGCCGCGATCCCATGGCGTATCTCCGACGGCGAAGCGCTCGTTCCAGAACGCGGCGTCGGGGCCAGGTGCGGGCGCACTCGTGCCCGAACACCGCGTTGCACCGGACGGGGATGAGGAGTCCGGGGCCATCACCCCACCGGAGGCGTGCGCAGCTTGTACCCGTTGTCGACGATGTCGGCCGGCATCGGCTGGCTCTCCTCGTTCGGGATCATCACCTCGATGTACGCCGCCGCGTCTTCAGCAGCGATGCGCGCGAACGCGGCCTCCAGCTCGGCATTGGTGCGGACCTTCGCCACGATCCACCCCTTGCAGCCGAACGCGGCGGGCAGCAGGTGGTACTCGAGGGCAGCCAAGTCGTCGTATCCGTGACCGCGCTCACTGAGGACGTCTTCCACGCCGTAGAGACCGTTGTTCAGCACAAGCACTCGCGGCTTGACGCCGTAGCGCCCCATGACGCCGAGTTCGTTCAGGGTGAGCTGGTGGGCCCCGTCACCGGTGACCATCCACGTCCGGCCGTCACGCTTGGCCATGGCGACGCCAAGGCAGGCGGGGGTCGCCCAACCGATCGAGCCCCACAGCCCCTGCCCCTCGGCATCGACGCCCTCGGGGAGAAGCAGCTTGTTGAGATGGGTCATGCAGGTGCCGGTCTCGATCACCAGCGTGTCGCCGCGCCGGAGCTGGCGCTGCAGCCGCGGATAGAGCGAGCCCGAGGAGATCGCGTCGCCCGGCTGGCCCACCACCGCCGCCTGGGCGGGGCGCGGCCACGAACCACCGGTGCGAGGGGTGACCTTGGCCACCAGCGCGGCGAGCACGTCGTCGATCGCGGCGCCGACAAACACCTTGCCTCCTGCGCGCACCCAGTTGTCGTGGATGCTGACGATCTTGGCGGGGTCCGCCACCGCGGTCCACATGCCGGTGTTCAGTTCCGTCGACACCATGCCGCCGATGTCCAGCACGAGGTCGGCCGCGGCGACGGCATCGCAGACCTCCTTGGAACTGGACCAGATGCCGGCGTACAGCCCCATGTACTGCGGCATGGACTCGTCCAAGGTGCCCTTGTCGTTCGGCGTGGTCACCGCGGGGAGGTTGGCACGGCGAACGAAGTCCGCGGCGAGCCCACGCACGCCATACCGGGAGACGAGCGACGTCACGACCACGACCGGGTTCTTTGCGGCCGCAATCCGCGCCAGCACGGTGCCCACGGCTGCATCCAGCTCGTTGGGCACGCTGTGCTGGCGCTTGAGCGCGCCGATGGGCTTGCCCGTGACAGGCGTGCCGATCACCGGGACCGCGCCATTCAGCTCGGAGATGACGATGTACGCCGGCATGCTCTGCCGAAGTGCTTCGCGGATCACGCGCTCGAGCTCGTCGATGCAGTTGTCGGGCGTGAGCACCGCGCTCACGCAGCACGCCGTCCCGGAGATCGCCTGGAACCGGTCGTATGCCGTGTCGCCCAGGTTGTGGTGCGTGATCAGGCCCAGCCGCTGGATCCGCTCGCTCGGCATCCCGACCAGGTGAAACACCGGGAGGCGATGCGCCTTGCTGCCCATGACCCCGTTGATCGCGGAAAGTTCGCCCACACCGTACGTGGTCGAGAGGATCGCGGCGCCGCGGACGCGCGCGTAGCCGTCGGCCGCGTAGGCGGCGTTCAGCTCGTTGGCACACGCCACCCACGACAGTCCGGGCACGAGTTCCGCCGCGTCATTGATCGAGAACGCGTAATCGCCGGGAACGCCGAACACCCGGTCGATTCCGAGTTGGGCAAGACGCGAGAGGGTGTACTGGGCAACGGTGGGGTTCGGCATGGGCATGGATGGATGTGGGGTTGGAGATGGCGAAAGGCGGTGCCTCCCGCGAGGTCGACCGGAGTCTACCGGGTGTAGGCCCGACTGTCGCACGACAGTGCCTCTCCGTCGGTTGGCGCGATCACCACATCCCTCGGCCAGACGAGACCCATCGCCACGATGGCGACCACATCGCCAACCCGTACGCTCTCCCCGTGGCCCGCCTTGCTCCTCGCGCATCGGTACTGTGCATCGCGTCAATCGCAGCCATGGCACCGTGGCCGTTGCTTGGCCTTGCGCTCCTCCACACCCAGCTTGATCGCCCGACCGAGGCGTTCATGTTCCTCGGCGGGGTGACCATGTTCCCGCTCATCATCCTGATGGTGTTCGGCAGTCCGCCGGAGGAAGCGCTCATGGCCATCGTGACCGTGGTCTGGCTGGCGGCCGCGGTGCTGCCGGACCTGCTGCTCCACAAGCGGCTTGCGTCATGGGCAGCGATCGGCGGGCTCCTCGGGGCGCAATCGCTCTTTTCCCTCGCGCAAGCGGTGATGGCTGGGCTGCTCGTGATCGGCAAGAGCGTGTGATGTCAAGCCGGCGACGCGGCGCATCCGCCGTGGGATGAGCCTCCCGAAGCCACGCCGCGGGTCCCATTGGCATGTTCTGAACACGTCACGCTCGGGGATCGCGGGCATCCAGCGCATCGCGGACGGTTCGTCCGTGGGCCCCAACCGACCGCGGGAGTGCCGAGTCGGCGGGCAGGCTGCGGGCGACCGTCCGGACGATCCAGGCGATGGTCACGATCCCGGCCACCGCAAAGACGGCGAACACGACCAGTCCATCGCCGAGCGCGGGATCACGTGGCGCCGCTGCCGTTCCCGAAGTCTGCGCAAGCCGCTGCACCTCGCGGATCACCGTCATGCCGATGGTCACGAGCGTCGACCCCATGATCGCGACGGCGACCGCTCGGCCATGCAACTGCCCACGGACCAGGATCCATGCCCAGGCCGCTCCGGCGGCAACGGCGCCGACGGCCGCGAGCACGGCGTACGGCCGCCCCGCCGCACTTCGCGCGCAGGCCATGAATGCGCCGGATTCGCGCGCGTACCCGACCAAGCACGCCAGCGCGACGGCGCCTCCCACGCTCGCCAGCACCGCGAGCGTTCGCGCCGCACGTGCCCGGTCGTCTGGCCCTGCGTCGCCCGCACCACGGAGGAGCTGCCACGCGGCGATCGCCGCAAAGAGCGGGAAGGCGCCGGCGGTCCACATGCCAACGCGGAGCCAGAGCACCCGCGACCCAAGCATCGACGCCGACGACACGTACATGTCCGGCCACGCGGCCGACGCGAGCGACACTAGGTGGTTCTCGGCGAACGCGAGCGCCACGTAGACCACCAGTCCCGCTGCCCCGATGCCGCACGCTGCCTTCGCCGCTCGGCCGGTCGCCACCGACTTGGACTTGACTAGGTACATGAGATAGATCGCCGCGATCAGAACGGGCAGGATCGCCATCCAACGATTGAACAGCAGCAAGTTCGCCGTGTAGAAGGCCTTCTGATAGACCATCTGGATGAAGAGAAGCGGCGCGATGCCGGCGGTGATGGCCCCGGATACCGCGCTCGGCAGCCAGTCCCGAACGACCATGGCAAGCGACGACTTCGCGCCAACGGCCACGGGGCCCGAGTACCTGCCCATGACGGCTGCTCCGGCGACGAAGATCGTGCCTGCAAGCGCGTAGTTCATGAAGACGACATGGAGGACGAGGGTCGCCACCGCCAACGCCACGTAGACGGCGGTCGTCGCCGGAAGCGTGGACAGGAACGCCGCCTCGAGCACTGCGGGATCAAGGTCATACGCGGGATTCATCGCACCTCCCCCTCGCCTGCCAGTTCCTGCGCGCGCGGTGCGGGCGCCGTGCCGGCCTCCGCGAGCCAGCGCGCGATGTCGGCGAGCACGGACGGATCGCTGGACTCGGCCCATCCGGCCGGCCGCCCGGCGTGTTCCCACGCCACGTACTGGACCACCGCCTCCAACTCGGCTGGCGTGCCCGCGAACGGCGGCATGAAGCCCTTGGTCCACTGGAGCTTCGCCACGTTCAGGCGCTGCTGCTCGCGGCTCCATCCGCCCATCAGTTCCACGAGTCCGTTCGTCCCGGACACCGTGTGGCAGATCGCGCACTGGTTTCGGTACACGATCCGCCCGAGCGCGAGTTGCTCGGTCGGGTAGTCGGCGCGATCGCGCAGCGGATACGGGTCGTGCGCCGCCACGCCGGTCTGGCGCAGCGCGGCAATCTGGCCTGGCGTCGTCGCGTTTGAGTAGAGCGTCTCGCGCACCGAGTACGGCTTGCGGACGCCCTCGCGCACGAACTCGCCGCCGGCCGTGGCCCCGAAGGCCAGCGCCGCCAGGAGCGTGGCGGTGGCCCCGTTGATGTACAGCTTCTGGCGCCACAACCCGATCACGGCGTACCCGCCGATGAGCGCCGACGCCCCCGCCGCGATGTTCAGGAACATGGTCATGGTCATGGAGCCTCCCATGATCCATGAGCGGCTGTCGGCCGGCATGGCCAGCACAAACCATCCCCCGAGGATCGGCATGGCCAGCATCGGCAGCAGGAAGTATGAGCAGCGGTTGATGAGCCTCGTGCGGTCCTCCCGGTCGAGGCCCGGCATGGCGTTGATCACGATCGCCGCACCCAGGCCCGCAAGGACCAGGCAGACCACGGTGCGGAACAGGAGACTCGGCCAGAACGTCGGGTTGAAGAACCCGTCCCACACCGAGTGCGTCTCCGTCCACGCACCGGGCGTCAGCTGCCACGACAGGATTCCGTTGATCCAGAAGAGACTTCCCCAGCCGGCAACCGAGTAGATCGCCAACAGCGCGAGCCGCGCCCGCGGTGCAAGGTGCTCGCGATATCGGAAGAACGCGTACCCCGCGACCACCTCCAGCCAGAAGAAGATCCACTCCGTTGCCCAGATCCAGTGGAATTCGTCGACCATCAGCCCAATGGTCTGCGGCGACACTTGGATCGAGGTGAACCACATGCCGACTCCGGTCAGCGCCCCGACCACAAACGACAGCAGCACGAGCACCCGGAAGACAGAGGACACCAGCCGATCGGCGAGCGGCTCGCGGCCGGTGATCCCCAGCCACTCGAACCACCACATGAGAAACCCGCCTCCGATCGCAAACTGCGCCAGGAAGACGTGGAATATGCCAAGCCCGCCGATCGCAAGCCCCTTCATCACCGGCCCGTAGTCGTTGACCGGGTAGATGTCGGGGACGTAACCCATCGAGTCCATGGTCGGATCCTACGCGTACTCCCCGCGGCGATCATGGACCACGCCCCTGCCGCCGGCCCATCCACTCACGAGCGGACGCAGCGGAACCCGATGTGATTCGTGCTGGTCTCGACGGTGACCGGTGAGCGTCCAGCGGGCCGGTAGCGCTGGC
>JBJOIF010000164.1:0-4088 GCA_046047335.1 Planctomycetota bacterium
CCTGATCACTGCCGGGGAACGGCGCGCGCGGACGCACCGAGGCCAGCGTGAACGCCGCCTCGAACTGCACGCGACGATCGGCGTAGTCGAGCGCGGCGATGACCGGCGAAGAGCCGTCGCCAACGAGCGCGGCGGCACCCGCGGTCTCGCGCAGCGCCGCGAGCGCCGCTCGCACGAGACCCGTATCCGAGAGGTCGAGCCCGATGCCCAGCACGTCCTGCATGGTGGCGGCACCGGCGGCGGTGGCGTAGAAGCGCGCCGACCGGCCCTGGCCAGCAAACAGCGGATCCTCGGCACCTGCCTCCACGGTGGACTCGCGCCGAAGGTCCGCAGCGATGAAGCAGGCCAACGCGCGCTCGTCGGCGGCGTCGAGCTCGAGCGCCCGACGCGCCATCAGCATGGCCATCACGTCATGGAACGCGGAGGTCGACACGTGCTCGCCGGCGAGGCCGCCGAACTCGGTCCACTTCCACGCGTTCTGCACCGGATCGGAGGGGAACGCCGCGAGTGCCGGATCTCGGGTCAGGAAGGCGTACGACGCGTCCGCATAGGCCTCGTGCGCGGGGCGGTCCGAACCACCGAGCGAACGCACGGCGGCCAGCGCCGCCTCGGACACGTCCGGCGTGACCCCCTTGCCCTGCGCCACGTCCAGCAGGACCGGCACGGCCACGTCCGAGCCCAACTGGCCCAGGACCACGCACACCTTCCGCTGCGCGGCCGGGTCGAGGGATCGCAGGGCCATCGCCAGCGGAAGCACCGCCTGACGGCGCATGTCCACGAGCATCCGGGTCGCCGCGGCCTCCATGCCGGGGTCGCGTCCGTTGACGATCTCGCGCAGGAGCGCGGGCACGGCGTACTCGCCGGCGGCCATGAGCCGCTCGCGCGCCATCATCTGCCCGCGCATCGGACCGGTGAGCATCTTCACGGCGGCGTTGATGCGGTCGACCTTGCGGGCGAGCGCGCGGCGCCCAGCCTCCAGCTTGGTCTCCAACTGCATGGCAGCATCCGCCACCTCGGGCATCCCACGGCTGCGACGGAAGGCATCGTCCATCCGCTTGGTGAGGTCGGCGGCATCGACCGCGTCGGCCAGATCGGCCGCATCGACGTCGGGCGCCAGCAGCACGCCGGCGGACGCCATGGCCTGCTCGGGGCGAGCGATCAGCACGTGGTGGACGTAGCTCTCGGCGGCGGCCGAAAGCGCCGAGCGGTCCGCGCCCATGGCGGGCTCACCCATGTCGGCCCCGTCGTCCTGGGCGTGCGCCGTGGAGGTGGCGCCCATGAATGCGGCGGCGAGGGCAACGGGCACGATGAAGGTCGGGCGCATGGGAGCGGGCACGGCGTGGCCTTGTCTGGTCGAAGGTGAACGGGCAGCAGACGAGCGGTGCGCCGGGCAGTTCCCGACCACACCACGGTGAAGGGCTACGCACCCGACCAAGGTCGGGATGCTCTTCACGGGCCGAGAATCTACCCCTGCCCACCGTGACCGTCAACGAAAGTTTCGGGACCCTCCCCCGGTGACCCGCTACACTGGAGGCGTGCAGGCGTTCGCAGCCGAGTGGCTGCGAAACGCCGTTCGACGCGTCGCCCGGCCGGTCCGCCGGGAGAACGCGCCCGAACGGCTCGGGAAGGCGGTGAAACACCGCCGCGGACGCGCCGCCGTGACGGGCCGCCGGATCTCCCTCGGGAGCCCGGCAGCCGGATTCAGTGCCACTGGCCCTGCGTGCAACGCGCGGGCCGGGAAGGCGGATCCGGAGCCCCCAGCCGGAAGACCGGCCTGCACGACGGCCCCTGCCCACGCGACTTGGGCGCACGGCCGAGTGGACCATTGCACCCATGCGGCCATCGGACGGCCGCGCTCCATGTTCATTCACCACGCGGTCGTCGCCCTGCTGACGACCATCGTCTCTGCCAGCGGCAACGCGCCATCGGTTCGATGCGCGTCCGAGGTGATCGCCTACGACCCCGGTTCGGGCACAGGTCCCTCGTACCGCGATCCCGTGGCGGCGCTCGGCGAACCCACGCGCTTCACGGGTACCGGCATCGAGCCCGGTGCCGTCACCCCGTTCCGGCCCGCGTTCATGCCCGGCGAAATCGTCTCGATCGGTCGCGGCGGCCAACTGGTGCTCGCCTTCGAGGAGCACGTCGCGGACGATCCTCGACACCCCTACGGCATTGATCTCATCGTCTACGGCAACGCGTTCTGCGGAGACGTGGCCTACCCGGAAGGCGTCGCCGGTGCCATCTTCGGCGAAGGCGGCGTGATCGAACTGAGCATCGATGGCGTGGACTGGCGCGCGGTTCCCGAAGCCGAGGCGGACGGAGGTCTGCCCACGCTGGCCTACGTCGACACCGGGCCGTACTCGACGGCCGCCGGCGCAATGCCCACGTCCTGGGATCGCCCGGTGCCGCCCGCCATCACGGCCGCCAGCATGGAAGGCGTGTCCTACGAGGAACTGGTGACCATGTACGACGGTGGTGGCGGTGGCACGCGGATCGATCTTGCCGCGGTGGGGCTCGCGTCCTGCCGCTTCGTGCGGATCCGGGTGCCTGCCGACGCGACCGCGGTTCCCGAGGTGGATGCGGTGGTGGCGGTTCGACCCACGCTCCGCGGCGACTTGGACGGCAACGGGCAGGTGGACGGCGCCGACCTCGGGCTGATGCTCGGGGCGTGGGGCACTTGCCCCGACTGTGCCGCCGACCTCGATGCCGACGGACAGGTGGACGGCACCGACCTCGGCATCCTCCTCGGGAGCTGGTCGTGAACCGCCGCCCGACGGCCGCCTTCACGCTCGCCGAAGTCGTCATGGCGATGGCGGTCTGCGCCACGCTCTGCGCCGTGCTCGTGCCGGCGATCCGCTCGGCGTCGGGCACGGCACGTACCACGCGATGCACGTCGAACCTGCGGCAGTTGGGCGTGGCCGCATTCGCCTACGCGGCGTGCGCGCAGGGTGCGCTTCCTGCGGCGGTGATCTACCGGCTCGACTCGGGCGTCGTGCGCACGATTGCCTGGGACGCGGAGCAGGCCGGCGGCACCGTGCGCCCCGGCCCGCTGTGGTCGTATGCGGACGCCGTTCCCGAGGTCCAGCAATGCCCCGCCTTCGACGGTCCGTCGACCTTCGGCGCCGACCCATGGACGGGCTACAACTACAACACGTCGTACCTCGGGCACGAGGGATCGCTTCCCTTCGTCGATGCCGAGGGCCGGGTGCACGATGGGTGGTCCACGGTGCGGGCCGGGCTGCCCATGGGTGCCGTTGCCCAACCGTCGCGCACGGCGCTGTTCGGCGATGGCGGCTGGCGAGGCGGCGCGAACAAGTTCATGCGTGCCCCGATGAACCGCGTCGAGGGCGACCTGTCGCTGGTGGCGGCGGGGACGCAGGCGTTTCGGCACCCGAACGGGTGCACGTGCGCGTGCCACCTCGACGGCCACGTCGGAATCCTGGAGACGGCGCACCGCGGATCGCTGACTCCGGAATCCGTGGCTCGTGCCGTGACGGGATTCCCGGACAACGGCTTCCTCTCCGAGGACGATTCCGCCTACGGTGGGGACGGGTGACCCGATGCGCATCGACCGCTGCGTGTGCTTCCACGTGACGTTCGCCGAGATCCGCGAGTTTGCGGCCTCGCGCGTGACCACCACGGAGGCCGACGTGCAGGACCGCTTCGGATGCGGGGAGAAGTGCGGCACCTGCGTGCCGTACCTGCGTCGCACGCTCCGCACCGGGCAGACGGTGTTCCATCAGCTGCTCAGCGACCTCGACGAGCCGGCGCCGCGGGGCTGAGCACGCCCCGCGTCCAGCGCTCGATGGCCTCGGCAGCGACGACGGCGGGGTCCCACTCCGGCTCGTCCTCGATCGTGCCCCGCTCGCCGATGGCGCGCAGGAACGCGTCGGCGAACGCCACCTCAACCGCGTCGACCCGCTGCACGGTGGCGTCGAGCCCGGCGCGCCACGACTCCAGGTGCGTTGCCGGAAGCACCGTGTCCACCGCCCCGTTCACGACGAGCACCGGGCGCGGATGCACCGTCACGGCCTCGAGCGGCGACTGCGCGGCCAGCGCGTCGGCGAGCCGCAAGGTGGGCGACTGCT
>JBJOIF010000165.1:0-23711 GCA_046047335.1 Planctomycetota bacterium
GAGGGAAGCGCCTCGATGCTGCGCTTGAGTTCGAGCATCATGTGCACGAACCGCTCGCCCGCCATGCTGCCGGAGCGGTCGATCACGTAGGCGATGTTCTTGCCCGTGGTGCGGACGCCCATGAACTCGGCACCGCCGGAGCCGCTGCCCCCGGCCACCCCCGATGCGCCTCCCGAGGGTGTTCCCTCGGGCACGCCGACGGCCGGCGCCACCGGCGGCTGCGGCGTGGGATCGACCGGTGGCGTTGGTTCGGGCTCCGGCGGCGTGAATCCGAAGTCGGGGACCGTCACTTCAGGGGCCGGTGTCGCCTCCGAGGCGGTCGTGGCGACCGCGACCCCATCGACCGCGCCATCGATCGTGCCCGGCGGTGGTGCGGGCGGTCCAGCCTCTCCCGCCGTGCGACCATCGCCGGTGTCACCCGCTCCCGGGCCGGATCCCGCGTCCGCGGCGCCCGTGCCGCTGCCGGGGCCGATGCCTGTCCCAGTGCCCGTGCCGATCCCTGCACCCTCGGTGCCGCCCGCGCCCGCCACGCCACCGGCGCCCGGCTGCGCTCCGCCCGTCAGGAACGCGACGATCACGATGCAGATCATCAGCAGCAGCGCCGCCAGCGTGGCCAGGATCGACGACGCGCGCTCGCGGGGTTGGCACCACGCCTCGCCCTCGGCGTGCTCGGCGGGTGCGACGGTCGGTGGGCTTGCCGTGGATGGCCGCACGAGGTGAGGGTACGGCGGAATTCCCGCACCGTTGCGGCGATCCGTGCGAATGGGGGGTACCCTCCGGACATTCCGGACCAAGGAACCCCACGCGTGTCCCGAAAGCTCAAGTCCAGCGTCCTCTGCCCGCACTGCTGGCACCGGTTTCGTCCCGACGAGACGCTGTGGATCGCGTCCCACCCGGACCTCCTGGGCGACCGGCTGCTGACCCCTGAGGACCCGGTGCGGTTCCTGCCGTCCCGGTTCTCCCCGGCCGGCGAGGCGATCGACCCGGGCGGCGCCAAGACGCGCCGACTGGCCTGCCCCAACTGTCACCTGGAAATCCCGCAGCTCGTGCTCGAGCGGCCGATGCTGATCATGTCCCTGGCCGGCAGCCCATCGAGCGGCAAGAGCTACTTCTTGGCAAGCGCCATGTGGAAGATGCGCGAGGAGATGGCTCGCCACTTCTCGCTGGCCTTCACCGACACCGACCCGGCGATGAATCAGGCGATCGCCGACAACGAAGCACGCCTCTTCCTGAGCGAGGACCGGTCGGCCGCGGTGCACATCGACAAGACCGAGCTCGAGGGCGGGCAGTACAACTCGGTGCAGTTCGACGCCGGCACGGCCACGCTGCTGGCGCGCCCGTTCATCTTCACGGTGCGCCCGTCCCGTGACCACGTGAATGGCCATGCGCCCGACCGGCTCACCCAACTGATCACGCTCTACGACAACGCGGGCGAGCACTTCTTCCCTGGTGCCGACACGGCGCGTGCTCCCGGCACGCAGCACCTCGGACGAGCGCAGGTGCTGATGTTCGTGTTCGATCCGACGCAGGACGTGCGCTTCCGGCAGCGGCTGTCGGGAGTCAGCGGCGATCCGCAGCTGGCGCCCGGCGCCAAGACCACGCGGCAGGACCAACTGCTCGTGGAGATGGCGCGCCGCGTGCGCATGCATGCCGGCATCGGGCCGCAGGAACGGATTTCCAAGCCCCTGTTCGTGGTGCTGTCCAAGAGCGACATCTGGGGGTCGCTCCTGCGCGACGACGCAGGAGAACCCGTGGACATCGTCACGCCGCCCTACACGCGGGAGCGCGCCGGACTGGGCAAGGTGAGCCTCAACCGGGTCGACGAAGTCAGCGAGCGCGTGCGTGCCCTGCTGGGCGAACTGGCCCCCGAACTGGTGGCCGCCGCCGAGGACGCGTTCGAGCGCGTCATCTACGTGCCCGTGAGCGCCATCGGCACGAGCCCGGCGCTCGACCCGGCCTCCGGGTTGCTCAAGGTGCCGGTGGCGCACGTGGCGCCGCGTTGGGTGACCGTGCCATTCGTGTACACGCTGGGCCGGTGGTCGTCGCACCTGGTGGCGAACGACCGCGGCGGCGATCGTGCCGAGCTCGGCGAGGGCTCGGCGGACCTGGACGGCGGGTGAACCCGGACCATGGCGCTCGAACTCGTCTACACCTCCGCAGAGAAGGGCCTCCGGCCCGGAACCAGCGGCTTCTGCACCGTGGCGATGACGCGCGGCATGCCGCCGGCGCTGGTACCGCGCCTTGAGGCGCTCGGCGGCTACCGCCCCGGTCCCTCGGGGGACGGTCCGGTGGCGCAGTGCTTCTGGCGCATCGAGACGGCGCAGGGCATCGCGCACGTGCTGTCGCGCGTCGGACCGGCCTCGCCGGATCACACGCAGCGCACCAACAAGCTGGCCACCTACCTGGTGCTGGGTTCCGACGAACTGCCCGCGGCGGGCCCGGCGTGGTTGCTCCGGCAGCCCGGGGTGCTTCGCGAGGCGTGGTCCGGGGCGCCGGCATGGATCGAGGCGCCCGTCACCGTGCCGAAGTCCCCGCGGACCGGGCCGCGCGAGTGCGTCGCCTGGGCGCGGGCCTGTGGCGATGCGGGCTGGGCCGGCGTGGCGGCCAGCGCGTTCCTGCGCGACCAGTCGAAGCCCGTGCACCTGGTGGTGCCCGAGTCGCTCGATGCGCTCGAACTGGTGGACGAAGTCCATGCGCTGCTTCCGGACTGGGCCCGGTGGCGCGCCACGTTCTCGACGTATTTCCTGCAGCCCGTCGCCGGCGTGCCGTGCGCGATTCGCTGCTGCATCGAAGGCACGCCGGCCGCGTCGGCGGCGCGCCAGTCGCCGGGGCTGACCATCGACCTGACTCGCCCCATGGGGCCGGCCGCGGAGAGTCGACACGTTCGCATGGCGCGCACGGGGATCGACGAGGAAGCGCAGGCGGCTCGGGCGGCGGCGAAGCGGACGCGGGCGTCTTCGGCGGCCGTGGCGACCGCGGCGGACGAACCCATCGGGCTGGAGCCGGAAGCACCACTGCCTCCGGCTCCCACTCGGACGATCATGCCCGACGCGCCCGCCGTCGCGCAGGCGGCGCTCCTCATGGGGACCGGCGGCGCGGATGCGGCGTACGACCGCCTGCGGGTGCAGCGGGTGGTGGTGACGTCCGCCGTGGGGCTGCTTCTGCTCTTTGGTCTGATCGTCGGGCTGGTGATGGTGCTGGGCCGCACCGCGGCGATCGACGCGGCGGCGCAGGACGCCACGGGGGGTGCCGGGGCGTCCGCCGCGGCCAGCCCAACACCCGGGGCCGCCGCAGGCTCGGTACCCGATGTTCCCGCAGGTTCGGTCGATGCTGAGGGCGAGCACGCGCCAGAAGCACCGGCCGACGCGGGCGCCGACCGAACGAACGGTGCCGTGGACATCGCGCCGGCGCGCCCAGCGCAGGGTGGGTCGGACCCCGCCGATCCACGTGGCGCGCCCTCGCCCGCGACCGCGCCCGGTCCGGGTCCGACACCGTCGCCCCCCGCACCGATGGCGCCAGCAGAACCCACGCCCGAGGCAACAGCCACCGTCCAACCCGCGCCATCCACGCCGGCCCTTGATCCGAGCACCGTGGTGCCGGCGAGCTCCTTCGTGCGGCGCGTGTCCGCGGCGGTGGGCTCGCCTCGTTCGCCGGCGACGCGTTGGACGGTGGACGTCGGTGCGCCGGCGCGCGGATCGGTCCCGGTGTTCCTTCCGTCGCGGCAGATGGTCGCCGCGGGCTTCGTGGCCGACGGCGCTTCGCTCCGGTTCGAGGCGAAGGAGGTAGCGACGGCGGTGGTGGACGGCGGCACCGTCCGCATTGAGGCTCCGGCGGCACCGCCGTCCGCGCTGTTGTCCGCCTTCGACCTTCCGAGCAACGAGGAGGCAGGACCGGCGTGGGATGCCGTGCTGGCGCGCTGCACCGTGGCGCTTCGTGATCCGGCGGGCGCCGAGGCGTCGAAGGCCGTGGTGGGTTGGCCAAGCGGTCGCCGATCGACGCTGGTCCCGGCGCTCGACCCCGGGTCGAGCCGGACGTGGGACGTGCCGGATGTGCACGGCGATCCGGTGGTCGTGATCGTGACCGAAACGGAGGACAATCCACCTTCCCGGACGGAGCGCCTGCGCGGCCTCGTTCGCCCTGGCGAGCAGGACTCGTTTGCCGTCGGCGACCTACTCACGGTGCGCGTGGACGCGGGGGAGCCGAAGGCCACGACCTGCGGGGTGCAGGTGACACGGTCGGAAGTGCTGTCCGGGGTGACCAGCGAGGTGGTGGCCGACATGGGTCGAGTTCGGGAGATCATCGGCCGGGTGGACGAGGCGCGTGCGCCGGATGCCGGCGGTGCCATGTCCTCGGAGAAGCGCGACGCGGTGCGCGCCGTGTGGACGGCGCTGCGCGCAGCAGACGTGGAGGTCGTGGGGGTGCCCGGCCCCGACCCACCGGCGGATGCGGCGGGGATCAAGGCCATGTGCGACGCTGCGGCGAAGTACTTCCTGCCGATCCGTGACGCGCTGCAACTGCGGCTCGGCACGCTGCGCGCGAATGCGAGCCCGATCTACCAGATCCGTGTGCTGTGCCCCAACGGTGCGGTGCTGCTTGAGCAACGCGTCCGGGTGAAGCTGAAGGGGGCCAAGGGATGATCGCTCCCGTGATGGCGATCGCCGTGTACTTGGGGGACGTGGGCACCGGAGCCACCGTGGCCGCCGACCTCGACCTGCGGGCCTTCGCGCGATCGGTGGACGCGCTCCGGGACGTCGAGCCGGTGGAGCGGGTGGTGTTCCGTGCGCCCGCCGCGGTCGAGCGCGTGATGCCGGAGTTCATGGCGACGCCGACCCTCGTCAAGGCGGTGCCCGGCGCAGGCCGGGTGGACCTCGAACTGTCCGACGGCGGCGATCGGCACGCGCTGGCGGGATCGTTTCTGTGGTCCGGCAACGAGGTGCGCTGGCGCTGGCACCGCGTCAGCACCGGCCGGTACGGCAAGGGCCTGGAGTCGCTGGATGGTGCGTTCCCGGCGATGACCGTCGTCGTGACCATGGCCGATGGCGAGGTCGTGAATCTGGAGGCTCCACCGGCGCGCGTGCGGGTCGCGCTCGCTCGGGGGCACGACGTGACCGTGAGCCTGCCCGCGCCCAAGGGCGTGCCCGTCGAACTCGAGGCGGATGCGAACGCCACCTGGGCGCTCTCCGCTCCCGAAGCGGACGGGTCGCGCGTGTTGTCGTGCGCCGAGGCGAGCATCGACGTGCGGCACGATCCCGGCAACGGCCGTGCCGTCCTCTGCTGGCTCGATCCGGTGGGCCAGGAGCTGCGCGCGCTGCAGAAGCGCCTAACCGACCTGGAGCGCGAACTGCCGCGGCGCAACGATGCCGAGCGGCCCTTCGTCCAACAGGACATCGACGCGGTGCGCACGCGGCTCCGGCAGCTCGCCGATGCGCCCCGCCTCGACCGCTTCCCACCGGCACCCGCGCTGCGCCTGCGCGGCCCGGGCGGGCGAGACTTCGCCATACTCACGATCGAATCGAGGTGACCATGTCCGTCAAGCAGGAACTCTTCGAGTCGGTGCGCGCCGTGGTCTCCGGGCGGTTGCGTGACGAGGCACAGGTGCGCGATCTTGCGCACCGGGTCTCGGAGGAATCGGTGGCGCTGCGCCGCCGGGTGTCCCGTGCGGTGCAGTACGCGCGCGACGGCTTGCGGCTGGAGGCGTGCGCCGAGGCCGAGGCGGAGCCGTCGGTGTTCGACCTGGCGGCGGCCTTTGACACCGATGAGATGCGCCAGTGGAACACGCTCTGCGAGCGCAACAAGCTGCCGCGTCCGGAGTGGGTGTCTCCGGACTCGCTCTCGGAGATCGAGGAGGCGATCGCCTTCACCGCTCCGCTACGCAGTCGGCTGGCGCTGATGCGGCGCTTGGTGCTGTCGGATGCGTCCGCGTGGCACCGGCTGGAGACGCTGCGCGAACTGGTCTCGCGCGACCCGGACAACCCGGCGTGGCAGGAGGACCTGGCGGCGCTGGAGCCCGTGGCCGCCGACGAGCTTGGCGAGCAGCTCGAGCGCGACCTCGCGCGCGGCAAGTTGGAGGACGCCGAAGCGTGCGTGCAGCGCCTGGAGGACGGCCGCTGGCACTGGAGCGGTGCGAACAAGCTGGCGGCCCGGCTGCGCGCCCAGCTCGACCGTGCGCTCGCCGCCCGTGCGGTCGAGGAGGCGGTCCAGATCGTGCAGCGCCTCGAATCGGAGTGGGGTGCCGAGAACGAGCTCGGCGTTCGGACCGAACTGGAGTCCTGGCATGCGGTGCTCCATCGGTTGTCGGTGTGCGGCGGGGAGGCCCCCGAGGATCTGGTGGCGCGGGTGAGCGAGGTGGAACAGTGGCTCGATGGTCGCCGTGAGCATGAGAACGCCCGTCGCGAGCACCAGGACCGTGTGGCCGAGCTGGACCGGTTGGCGCAGGACGAGCAGTCCACGCTCCCGCAGCTGCGCGCCGCGCTTCGGGCCACCGAGCAGACCATCGAGGGCGTTCCCGACGAGGTGCGCGGCCCGGTGGAGGCGCGCATCGCGACCTTGGAGCGTGGCGTGCGCGTGCGTCGGCTGATGGCGTTCGCGGGCGTGGTGGTGCTGCTGGCGGCGGTCAGTGGTGCCGCGTGGTTCTTCGTCCGATCGAGCGCGGAGGAGCAGCGGATCCTCGAACTCGTGCAGTCGATTGAGTCGGCGATGGGCGCAGGCAACCTCCAGGAGGCGGAAGGCCGGTTGGCCGCCGCCGATCCATCGGACCGTGCGCATCCGTCCATGCAAGCCGCTGCCGAGAAGGTCGGCGCCGCCCGGAGCACGGTGGAGCAACGGGCCCGCCGCTTCAGGGAACTGATGACCGAGGCGCGGGATCCCGCCTCCGACGCTTCGCGGCCCGATCGCGTCGAGGCCGCGCGCGAGTTTGCGGACGACGAAGCGCGGCAGATGGAGATCTCGCAGTGGATGGCGCAGCATGCGCGCCACGTGGACGCGGTGCGCACGCAGCGCGTCCGCGCCGGCTCGGACGCCGTGGCGGAAGTGCGCCGCCGCATCGGGTCGGTGACGCTCGACGGATCGCCCGCATCGGACGGCGCGATCGCCAAGTGGGAGACCGACCTTGGGGACATCGAGCGCGGCAATCGCGATCTTCCCGAGGTCATGGCGGCGGTGCAGTCCGCCCGCACCTTGGTGACGGAGCAGCGCGAGCGCGTCCAGGCCGCACGCGCGGAGGCCGCGCGCCTCGGCCAGCGCGCCGGCCTGGCGGCGGCGGCCGGTGATCCCACGCGACTGGCGGCGGCGCTTTCCGCCTACGCCAAGCAGCATCGCGGCACGGCCGAGGCGTCCGGCTTCGAGGAGGCCGTGGCGGCCGCGCCGGCGTGGGATGCCGTGCTCGCGTGGGGTGCCGTGGCCCCCGCAGCGGGCGAACGCCTCGCCCGCGCCAAGGAATCGGACCGCCAGGCCACCGTGGCGGCGATCGACGCCTATCGCACCGCGCATCCGGCATCACCATTTGACGCGCAGGCCGCCGCGCTCCGCGCGCTGCTGGTGCCGGCCCCGCAATGGCGCACCTGGATCGAGGACAAGACCACCGAGCTCGAGCCGTTGCGCTGGTTCATGATCGAGCGCAAGGACGGCTCGCGGTGGTACTGCCGCAAGGATCCCACCCGCGACCCCTGGCAGCCGAAGGTCGGCCGCCAGGTCAAGAGCGTGATGGTGGTGGTCGGACGTGGGGCCGACCAGTTCAAGGAGCGGTTCGAGGAGTTCGACCAGGCCGCCGTGCGGCAGGAAGGCCCTTCGCCGCAGTCGGCGCTGGCCACCCGGCTCCGGGAGATCGCCGCCGACGAGGAGCGGACGTCCAACGACGTGGAGTCGGCGCTCGCGGCGCTGGAGGCGATCCGCGGTGCGGACGCGGTGGACGGTGCGCTCGCGGCGACCCTCGCGCAGGGCCTGATCGAGTCGTTCATGCCGCAGGCCCCGGAGGTCCTCCGGCCGCGGCTCGAAGCCGCCGCACGCCGGTTGGCCAAGGAGCGCCCGGCGGACATCGACTGGTACGACCCCGGCGCGACCGGCGCCAGGGAGCGCAGCCGCGCGGCTCGCGTGGCGTTGCGCGAGGCCGTGCAGCCTGAGCAGTGGCGCAAGGCGTACGGATCCGCCGTCGCCGCCGCCGGCGCGCCGTTCGCAGGCGGCTACGCGGCTGCGGGGATCGTCCTCCGCGATGCCGCCGGCGAGACGATGTTCGCTGCGGGCCCGGGCGGCGCCCCGCCGGCGGGAACGGAGCTCTTCGCCGTCGAGCCCGCCGTCGGCGGCGCGGCGGCGCGGCTGTTCCGTGTGGGCACCACGGGCACCGGCGGCACCGCCGCGTTCGAGCCGGGCGTCCAGGCGATCGCCCCTGGATCGATGTTGTTCATGAAGCGCCCCGCGCGTTCGGGAGGGCCACGATGAGCGGTCCATGGTTCGTGCGCCTCGGCTCGCGCCGGGCCGGTCCGTTCGACGCCGAGCGCCTGCGCGTGATGGCGCAGCGCGGCGCACTGACCCGCACCCACGCCGTCAGCGTGGACGGCAAAGCGTGGGTGCGCGCTGGCACCCTGCGCGCGGTCTTCAACGCGGATGGATCGGTGGTTGCCCCGGGCACGCGACCGATTGACGTTGAGCCTGACGCCGACGAGGACGCCGGGTTCGGTGCCATCCCCGAAGGCGAGCCGATGGAACTTCCGTCGATCGGGACCCCGCGCGCGCGCGTCGGATCGGCGCGGGTTCGCCCGGCGGTGATCGGCGCACTCGTCCTGGCGACGGCGGCGCTCGCGATGCCGACTTCGCGAGACGAGGCCGGAGCCGTCGCCTGGTGGTGGAGCGAGGGCGCGCTGGCGATCGCCGTGCGCGGACTGTCCGCGGCCGCCACCATCGGCGCGTGGGTGGTGGCGTTCATGGCGCCGGAGCCGGCGCGGTCGGCGTCCGTGGCGGCAGTGGCCGCGGTGCTTGCGGCGGCGGCGTCCGCCACGCTCGTGCCTTGGGCACCGTGGGCCGCGATGCTCGGGCCGTTGGTGGCGTTGTCGGCGGTGCTGGTGGCGCTCGATGCGGCCGGGTCACGGTCCGCGGCCACGGTCGGGAAGGTGGCGATGGGTGCCGCCGCCCTGCTCGGTGGCGGGTCGCTCGTCGTGGCGATCCTCCAGGGCGGGGGATGGGAGATCGCCGGAGGCGTGCTGGGGCTCCTCGGTGCGGCGGGCATCGGTGCAGCCGGGCTCGAGGCGGTGCGTGGGGCGCAGGCCCGGCCCGGCCGCGTGTTCTGGTCATGCGTCGGTGGCGCGGTCGGTGCGCTCGCCGGGATGTTCGCCGGCGCGTTCGGAGCGCTCGGCGGGACCGCACCGATGCAGGCGGCCGAGGCCGCCACGTCGGCGTGCCTCGTGCTTTCGTTCGCCACGCTGGCGTGGGCGGCGGTGCACGAGGTGGGCGAGACCATTCTCCAGTTGCCGCCCGACCCTGATAGCCTCGTCGTCCACCAGGAGCCGCCGACCGCATGACCCAACCGCCGCCCCGAAACGGCCCGACCGCTCCCGCCGGCGCCTCCGCGCCGCGACCCACCCGCCGCGCATCGGCGCCTGCCGCCGCACCCGAAACGCAGACGGCGGGGCGTGGCGCGACCCACGATCGCCTCGACGCTCGCGCGGGAGACGTGGAATGCATGGTGGGGTTCTCCAGCGGCCGTTACACGGCGGTGTCGGCCCCCTTGTGGTTGGGCGTCGCCGTGGCCTGCACCGTGCTGGTGGCCATCGTGTTGGCGCTCGTGGCGGCCGATTCCTCGGTGATGCAGGTGATGAACCGCTCCTGGACCAACTGGGCGGTGCTGCTCCTGACCTTCTGGTGCATGGGCATGCTCTACGCCAAGTGGGTGAAGACCTCGGTCCAGATGCGTGCGCTGCGCGCCGTGGACATCGTGCCGCGGCGCGGCGACTTCGTGCTGAGCCCGGGCACCGCCGGCGACGTGCTGCACCGCATCCGCGCCGTGGCGGAGCGGCCCAAGGACTTCATGCTGTTCCGGCGCATGGACATGGCCCTATCGAACCTCGGCAACATCGGCGAGGTGCGCGACGTGGGGGCCGTGTTTGAGAGCCAGGCCGACTCGGACGCGTCGGCCGTGGACTCGAGCTACACCGTCATCCGGTCGCTGATCTGGACGATCCCGATCCTCGGGTTCATCGGGACGGTGATCGGCCTGTCGCAGGCGATCGGTTCGTTCACCGACGTGCTCAATCAGTCGGGGTCGGACGCCTCGAGCATCAAGTCGAAGCTCGCGCCGGTGGTGGCCGGTCTCGCCACCGCGTTCGAGACGACGCTGGTGGCGCTGCTTGCCGCCGTGTGCATCCAGTTGCTCTCCACCTGGGTCTACAAGCGCGAGGAAGCGCTGCTCGACGGCCTGACCGACTTCACGACCGAGCACGTGCTGTCGCGGCTCCGCCTCACCGACTGGCAGTGACCCATGGCGCGACGCAGGAAACGAGAGGAAGCACCGCTCAGCCTCTTCTCGTTCCAGGACATCATGGCGTGCCTGACGGGCATCCTGATCATGGTGGCGCTGCTCTTGGCCATCGACGGGCTGTCCGACGTGATGCAGCTGACGCCGGGTAAGGGCACTCCCGAGTCCGCCGAGGAGTCGCAGGCCCGGCTCGAGGAACTGCGGCAGGAGGTGGCCACCCTCCGCAAGGCGATCGACGACCGCCGTGGCGGCATCGAGTTGAGCGCCGGTGAGGTGCAGCTGCTCGAGGATCGCGTGCAGCGCATGGCGATGGAGGCCGAGCGGACGCGGCGGCGCATCCAGGAGCTGGAGGCCGAACTCGCCGAGCGCACCCGTGAGCGCGAGGAGGTCACCGCGCGCATCACCGAGCTGAAGGACCGGATCGCGCGGTCGCGCCGCCAGGCCGACGATCAAGAGATGCGCCAGCGCGTGCGGTTCCTGCCGGGCTCGGAGTACTCCAAGGCGCCGGTGTTCGTGGAGGCGACGGCGTCAGGCTTGGCGATCGCCGAACTGGACCAGTCGAAGACGCCTCGGTTGGTGGCCCGCCTGGATGGCCCGGACGCCGATGCGCGCCTGGTCGGGGCCCTCGGTCGGCGCCTGCCCAATGCGTGGTACATGGTGTTCGTGGTGCACGAGGACGCGATCCCGCGCTTCGAGACCCTGCGCAACGCGATGATCCGCAAGGGGTACGAGGTGGGCTGGCAGCTCTGGCAAGGCGAGCCGGGCGGATTGTTCGAGGGCGCGAGGCCCGTGGAGGCCGTGCCGTGAGCGTCACCGGAGGGCGCCGTCGCCGATCCCGCGGGAGACGCTCGCGATCGCTTGCGGGCGATCCGCTGGACCTCTTCCTCGACGCCATCACCAACGCGCTTGGCGTGGTGATGTTCATCCTGCTGATGGTGGTGCTCTTCGGCCGCGCCGGCGATACGCCGTCGGAGACGCCGCAGCCCGACGCGCAGGAAATGCGCAGCCTCGAAGAGCAGCGCAAGGAACTCCGCGCGCAGCTGGAGGCACTGCCGCCCGCCGGCGACCCGGATCTTGCGGCGCGCTGGAAGGCGGCGATGGAGCGCGTCCAGCGGCTCGAGCGCGAGGAGGCCGAGCTGCGCGTGACGTCCTCCAGCGCCGAGGCCCGCACCGAGGACGCGTCCGCCCGACTCGCCGAGGATCGCGAGGCGGAACAGCGCCTGGTGGCCGAGGCGGAGAAGGCCGCCGAGCGCGCGCGCGCGTCCTCGAGCGGGTTCATCCGCGTCAGCCGCTTCCGCGCCGATTCGCGTTCGCCGGTACTGCTGGCCCTGAATGGCGGACGGCTCTCGCGGGTGCGGATCACCGCCGATACCAAGGAGATTCCCCCGCCCGCGGGCGGCGCATCCGTCACCGACTTGGCGTCGGCACGCGAGGCCGTGCGCAAGTCGCTTGACGGATCGCCCGCCGCCACGCACCGCGTCGAGCTGATGGTGTGGGAGGGTTCGTTCGCGCAGGCCAAGCTGGTGGAGCAGGCGCTCCTCGACGCCGGCTACGACTGGAACCCGCTGCCCGTCCGCGCCGGCACCGCGGTGCCGCAGGGCACGGGCGGCGTGCAGTAGCGTCCGGGGATCATGGTCCGCATCCGCCGATTCCGCACCGTGCCGGTCCGCCTCGCCATGGCACTGGCGGTCGCGACGCTCCTCGCGGGGTGCGGCAAGCCGATCATGGTGCATGCCGTGGACAGCGCAACGGGCGACGCCCTGGGCGAGGTGCGCGTGTACCGGCACGTGTTCGGGTTCTTCCGCTTCTTCCCGGGCAAGAAGTTCGTGGTCACCGGGCCCGATGGCGTCGCCGAGGTGCAGGTCGGGCCCGCCAACACCAACCTCACGATGTTGCGCTCGGGCTACGAGCCCGTGCTCTTCGGCGTGTTCGAGCGCTCGGTCCCCGCCATCGCGGCCGATGAGGGCGGATACGGGCACGTCGTGCTCTACCGCGACATCCGCGGCGAGCCGGACAACGTATTCCGCGTCCCGTTCCGGGCGGTGCGCCGCGAGCCGTTCACCTTCGAGGTGGTCGATGCCGAGACCAAGGCACCCGTGGCCGGCGTGGAGGGATTCGGTGCGACGTTCCTCTACTTGCCGCAGCCGGGAGTGGAGGCCGACTGGGGCTTTCCGCCCCTGCAGCGGGTGACGAGCGGAGCGGACGGGCGCATCGTGCTCGAGCAGGTGTCGGGGTTTCGCAACCGCTTCACGCTCCGGCTGGCCGGATGGCAGGACGTCACCGTCAGTGTCGATGGGCGCGACGTCGCCGGGCCGCGTTCCCTGGATGTCCAGTTGAGACGACTGCGCACGAAGCATGTCGACTTCCTGGTGGTCGACCAGAAGACCGGCTCGCCGATCCCGGGCGCGGAGGTGGTGTTCGGCGAGGTGCGCGACGGGCTGCCTCCCAATCCGAATGGATGGACGAAGGTGGTCGGGGTGGATGGCCGCACCGGCCCGATGCCGGTGCCCGACCTCGAACCGTCGTTCCTCAGCGTGCGCTCGCAGAACCACAAGGAGTGGCGGGGCGCACCGGTGTGGCGTGCCTTGGTCGATGGCCAGACCAAGAAGCTGCAGATGCGTCGCAAGTGAGCGTCGCTTGGGCGCGTCGCGGCGGCCCGCTCGCGCGGGTCAGCGCGTCGCGGCGCGCGACAGCAGCCGCTCCGCGATCTGGATGCCGTTGAGCGCAGCGCCCTTGCGCACCTGGTCGCCGCTGACCATCAGCATGAGTCCGAGGCCATCGGGCTGGCTCGGATCGGCGCGAAGGCGTCCCACCAGCACCTCGTCACGTCCCGCGGCGTCCAACGGTTCGGGAAAGCGACCGGCGGCGCGATCGTCAACCACCCGGAGCCCTGGCGACTCCGCCAGCAGCCGTCTCGCTTCCTCGACCGCCAGCGGCGTGCGCAGGGTCAGCACGATGGACTCGGTGTGCGCACGCAGCACCGGCACGCGGACGCACGTGGCGGCCACCCCGACGCCATCGTCGCCCCAGAGGCGGCGGGTCTCCAGAAGCAGCTTTCGCTCCTCCTCGTTGTGGCCTTCGCCATCGACGGCGCTGTCGTGGCTGAACACGTTGAACAGGCATTGCCGTCCGAACACGCGCGGCTCGATGTCACGACCGGCGCTCCACTCGTGCGCCTGTCGTTCCAGTTCCGCCATGGCCGCGGCTCCCGCGCCGCTCACCGCCTGGTAGGTCGACACCACCATCCGCGCCACCCCGGCCCGGCGGTGGATCGGCGTCACCGCCATCAGCGCGATGATCGTTGTGCAGTTCGGTACCGCCACGATGGCCGGGCCAGCCACGCGATCCAGTTCGCTGCCGTTGACCTCGGGAATGACGAGCGCGCATGCCGGGTCCATGCGGAACGCGCTTGACTTGTCGATCGCCCACGCCCCCTCGGCCACGGCACGGGGCGCCCACTCGCGGCTGACGGCGCCGGTGGCCGCGAAGAACGCCACGTCCACGCCGCGGAAGCAGCCCCTCTCGAGCGGTTCGACCACCGCGGTGCCCCCGGGCACCTCCACGGTCCGTCCCGCGGAGCGTGGACCGGCGAAGATGCGCAGCGTTCGAGCGGGAAAGCGCCGTGAGCCAAGGAGGGCGAGCAGTTCATGCCCCACCGCTCCCGTGGCGCCGACCACGGCCACCGACGGATCCGCCCGCAGCGGCATCAGCGGCGCCGCTTCGGCTCGGGGCTGACCAGGAAGAAGCGTCCCACGCGCGCGTCGAAGCTCGTGTGGTCGGGGCGCTCGAAGGTGAATTCGCCCTCCATCGTCCCCCAGTGCGTCATCAGCGGGGCAAAGCTCTGGTACTCGAAGCGCTCGCCCGGGGCCAGGGTGGGCTGCTGCCCGACCACGCCGTCGCCGACCACCTCGTGCCGGTCGCCGTCACCGTCCACGATCGTCCAGTGGCGCCGGCGCAGGGTCACCGGCTCGCGGCCCTCGTTCGTGATCGTGACGTGGTAGGCGAAGTTGAATCGCCCGATTGACGGATCGCTCGTCTCCGGGATGAAGGACGGGGACACCCGGACACGGATGCCTTCGGTGAGTGCGTCGGAACCGAGCGTGGCGGCGTCGGACATGGTGACACCATCGTAGGACGGCCGTGCGCCGGGGAGAACCGTGATTTCATGGCTCCATTCCGGCACGCCGTCGCGCCGGCCTGCGTCAGCGGGCGAGCAGGCGGCGGAGCGCCTCGCCGGGGTCGGGCTCGCGCATCAGGCCCTCGCCCACCAGCGCGATGCGGATGCCGTGCGCGTGCAGGCGGCGCAGGTCGGCCGGCACCCGGATGCCGCTCTCAGCCACCATCACGCGGCGGGTGGGCGCCTCCACCATGTCGGCCACCCGCAGCGCGTGGCCGAGGTCCACGGTCATGGTGGAGAGGTCGCGGTTGTTGATGCCAAGCAGCCCGTAGCCCGCGTGGGGGAAGCCCACGTGGTTGATCACGCGCCAGAGGTGGTCCAGCGAGTGCACCTCGAGCAGCGTGGTCATCTGCAGCTCGGTGGCCAGGATTTGGAAGTCGATGATCTCGCGCTCGTGCAGGCACTCCGCGATCAGGAGGATGGCATCCGCGCCGGCGGCGCGCGCCTCCCAGACCTGATACTCGTCAATGATGAAGTCCTTGCGCAGCACCGGCAGCGGCACGGCGTCGCGGATGGCGTGGATGTATGCGAGGTCGCCTCCGAAGAACTCGCGGTCGGTGAGGCAGCTGATCGCGGCGGCCCCGGCCTCCCAGTACCCTCGGGCAATGGCCACCGGATCGAAGTCCTCGCGGATCACGCCCGCGGACGGGCTCTTGCGCTTGACCTCCGCGATCACGCGCATGTCGTCCGGATGGCGGTCGTCGACCACGTTGCGAAAGAAGTTCCGCGGGCGTCCCAGCTCGGAGATGCGCTCCTTCAGCTCCTCGATCGGGTGGGCGCGGCGCGCCTCGGCGACCTCGCGGCGCTTGTGCTCGACGATGTGCCTGAGGACGGGAACCATGGGTGGACGCGCACGGCTCGCGCTGGCGATGGTGCCGGCGGCGTGGTGCGTCGAGTCTACGCGTGCCGCGGCCGTTGCCGATGCCGCCGAACCCTCGGCATCGCCCGCCGTCGCGGACCCCGTGACGCTGTCGTGGTGGCCCGTCGCCTGGTGGACGCTCGGTGCCATCGTGGCCATCGTGCTGGCGCGTCGCGTCGAATGGATGCGGCAGATGCCGCGCGAGGGCCCAGCCTGGCGCGTGCGGCCGGAGGCCAGCGTGTTCGGGTTCGGTGCGGCGTTCCTGGCCACGGCGATTGGCGCCATGGTCGGCGCATGGTGGGTGGGGCAGCCTGCGGGGGCCGTGGCCGGTGCCGCCGCGGGCGGCCTGGCCGGCACCGCGGCCCGTTCGATCGGCGCGCACCTCGGCCAGTTGGCCGTGGTCGTTGGGACCACGTTCGCCCCGGGCGCACGCATCCCCGGCGGAGCGCGCGCGGTCGGGCACGGCGGCATCCATGCGCAGCCTCGCGGACAACTGGAGTCGCTGGCGCTGGCGCTCGCCTTCGCCATCGGCCTCTGGGCGGTCGTGCAGTCCGTTGGCGGATGGGTGCAACTGGTGCAGCAGTGGTGGGGCGGGTCCACTCCCGCCGTCGGCCATCGCACGCTCGAGGCGATGGCCGGCTCCGGCGCCGGCGACCCATGGTGGTGGGCCACCGTCCTCTCCGCCGCCCTGCTCGCGCCGATCGCCGAGGAATGGACCTTTCGCGGCCTGCTCCAGCAGGGGCTCAAGGGCGTGGGGCTCGGCCGACTGGGCGCCGTGCTGGTGACCTCCGCATTGTTCGCCATCGTCCACTGGTCGGCACTCGCCGATGGCGCCCGGGCCGTGGGCGTTGCCTCGCTGTTCGCGCTCTCGGTGGGCTGGGGACTCCTCTACGAGCGCACGGGGCGCATGGCGGCACCGGTGCTGGCGCATGCGCTGTTCAACACGGCGAACCTGATCATCGCAACGCGCGGGTAGCGGGGCATGACCGCGCAAGCGGGAAGGGCCGCAGTCGCTCAGACAGGCACGGCCTGCGGCCGCGAACTCGCTTGGTGCGGCCCTTCCCGCTTGCGCGGGCGGCGCGTGCCGAGGTCAGGGTTCGTGCCAGGCGCGGCCGTCGCGTGCGAGCAGGTCGTGCGCGGACGGCGGGCCCCACGAGCCGGGGGCGTAGTTGCCTTGGATGCGCTCGCGCAGCGGGGCGCTCGCTGTGCCGAGGAACGGCATGACGGCACGCCAGGCGTCCTCGGTCTCCTCTCGGGTCTTGTACAGCGTCTGGTCGCCGCGCATGGCGTCCACAAGGAGCGGCCCGTAGGCCTCGACCGATTCATTGCCGAACGAGGTGCGGTAGTCCATCACCATCTCGACTGGCCGCAGCGCGAGGCCGGCGCCCGGGACCTTGCTGTTGAAGCGCAGGCTCAGGCGTTCGCCGGGCGCGATGCGGATCACCATGCGGTTTCCGGGGACTTGCGTTCCCGCGATGCCGCGGAAGAGGTTCGCGGGCGGCTCCTTGAACTGGATCACCACTTCGGTGGCCTTCGCCGCCAGGCGCTTTCCCGTGCGCACGTAGAAGGGCGTGCCGCCCCAGCGCCAGTTGTCGAAGGTGAAGCGGATGGCGGCGAAGGTCTCGGTGGTGGATCCGGGCGCCACTCCGGGCAGGTCGGCGTAGGCGGGCTCGGCCACGCCGGCGAAGTCGCCCCCGGCGTATTGGCCGAGTGCGGCACAGGACGCGGCGCGCGTGGCGTCGGGGACCTGGATGCTCTCGACGATCTTGCGCTTCTCGGCGTTGATCATCGCTGGCGTCCAACTCGACGGCGGGTCCATGGCCACGAACGCAAGCACCTGCAGGAGGTGGCTCTGGATCATGTCGCGGATGGCCCCGGTCTGGTCGTAGAAGCCGGTGCGCGAGCCGACGCCGAGCGTCTCCGCGGCGGTGATCTGCACGTGGTCCACGTACGTGGCGTTCCAGATCGGCTCGAAGATGGCGTTGGCGAATCGGAAGGCGAGCAGGTTCTGCACGACCTCCTTGCCGAGGTAGTGGTCGATCCGGTAGATCGACTCCTCCTCGAACACGGTGCCGAGCGCCCGATTCAGGGCGCGTGCGCTCTCGAGATCCGTGCCGAAGGGCTTCTCGATGATGATCCGCTGCCAGCTCCGGCGCGCTGGGTCGATGCTGCACCAGCGCTTGCCCTCGGTGACGAGGCCGGCCGCGTCGATCCGGGCCACGATCGGTGCGTACAGCTCGGGCGCCACCGAGAGATAGAACAGGATGTTGCCGCGCGTCCCCGACTCGGCGTCGAGCGCCTGGATCCGTTCGGCGATGTCCGGCCACGCGCGTGCATCGGCCGCGTCACCGGCCAGGTAGTGGATGCGCTCCGCGAGCGCCCGCCAGGCACGCTCGTCGAAGGACGGCCCGGTGGCCGCCCGGACGCCCTCGGCGAGCTCGGCGCGGAACGCGTCGTCGGTCTTCGGTCGCCGACTCACCCCGAGCACGCGGGTGCGCGGGTCGATGTTGCCCAGGCGCGCCATCTCGTAGAGCGCGGGCACGAGCTTGCGGTGCGTCAGGTCGCCGGAGGCGCCCAGGATCACGATCACGCACGGGTCGGGGGGAGGCACGCGCGGATCGTATGGAGTGGACGGTGAGGTTTGGCCGAGCCTTCGAACGGATTCATGCGGCACCGCGGGCTTCGCGCGGATGGAAGCGCTCGATCGCCCGGCGCAGGTGGCTGCGATCGACGTGGGTGTAGATCTGGGTGGTGCCGATGTCGGAATGCCCGAGCAGCTCCTGCACCACGCGTAGGTCGGCGCCGCCGGCCACCAGGTGCGTCGCGAACGAGTGCCGCAGCAGGTGCGGGTGCACCTTCTCGAGCCCGGCCAGCCTGGCCGTGCGGATCACGATCCGCCACACGGCGATGCGGTCGATCGGCCGTCCGGTGCGGGACAGGAGCAGCCGGAACCCGTCGCGCCGGTCGGGATGGCTGGCCAGGTGCGGTCGCAGCTCGGTCAGGTAGCGGTCGACCGCCTCCACGGCGGGCTGGCCGATCGGCACGATCCGCTGCTTGTTTCCCTTGCCCGTGACCTTCAGGAACGCAAGCTTGGACTCGTACTCGTTCACCTTGAGGGCACCCACCTCGCTCGCGCGCAGGCCTCCGGCGTACATGAGCTCGAGCATGGCCCGGTCGCGCAGCCAGAGGGGACCGTGGTCCGGATTCGGTGCCTCCACCAGTCGCTTCATCTGCCCCGGGGTCATGGTGCCCGGCAGGCGCCGCCACGTGGTCGGGCGCTCCAGCAGCCGGGCCGGGTCCCGCTCGATCCTGCGCTCGGCCTGCAGCCACCGGAAGAGGACGCGGATGGTGGCCAGGTGCCGGACGATGCTCCGCGGGTCCAGCGCATGCTCGGTCGAGAGGCGACGGAGGTGCCCGGCCAGGTCATCCATCGTGACGGCGCCCGGGTCGACGACGCCCCGCGCCGACAGGTCGCCCGCCAGAGCGCGCAGATCGCGCGCGTAGGCCTCGAGCGTGGCCGGCGAGAGGCCGGCCTCGATGCGCAGGTGCATCAGGAACGCGTCAATGGCGCGGTCGAACTCAGGGGCTTCGCGATGGGCTTCCTCGGCGTCCATGGACGGTCACCTGCTGCGGCGCGCCGGCGGACGTGCGCTGGCGGTACGTGTCCTCCCGGTTGATCCGGTGGAACAGGGCGCACCCGTGGAAGCCGCCGACGCAATAGCGGTACATGTCGCCGAGCTCGGCCATGCTGAACCGCGCCTGGCACCGTGGATCGTTCCGGTCCACGTGCGGGCACGCGTGTCCGAGCTTCGGGTCGGGGTCAGGCATGACGGGCGCACCGATCGTAGATCGGCGATCCGGTCATCGATAGCCCAGTTGCCGCGGGAAGAAGTGGAGCCCGGCCGCCTTGCGGGCGGATTCCAGCGTCTTCTCGGCCACGGCGTTGGCGCGCTCGCAGCCGGCCCGCAGGATCTCGAGGATCCGGCCGTCGTCCTCGCCCAGCGCCGCGCGGCGTTCCCGCATCGGCTCCAAGAGCCTGTTGATGGCGGCGGCCACCTCGACCTTCACGTGGCCGTCGCCGAGGTTGTCGCCCGCGGCGTAGCGGCGCTTGAGCTCGGCGACGCGCTCGGGGTCCTCGATGAACGCATCCACGTACTGGAAGAGCGCATTGCCGACGTCGCCCGGCTCCGTGGGGCTCTGGCGACCGGTGAAGATCTTCTTCACCTTCGCCTCGACCTCCTTGGGGGAATCGCTCACGAAGATCGCGTTGCCGAGGCTCTTGGACATCTTGTTCTTGCCGTCGATGCCCACCAGGCGGCCGACCTTGCCGACCTCGGCACGCGGCACCGGCCACACGCCACCGAGCTTCTCGTGGTCGGCGTCCTCGGCGTCGGTGGGCACCGCGCAGTACATCTGGTTGAAGCGGCGCGCGACCTCGCGAGTCAGCTCCAAGTGGGGCACCTGGTCTTCGCCCACCGGCACGCCGACCGGTCGGAAGGCCAGGATGTCCGCGCACTGGCCCACGGCGTACAGCGGAAAGCCGAACGAGTAGGTGTCGCCGAGCCCCTTCGTCTCGATCTCGGTCTTCAGCGTCGGGTTGCGCATCACCCGGTTGAAGGGCAGCAGCATGGCGAACAGGAACGCGAGCTCGTGGATCGCCGGCACCTCGCTCTGCAGGAAGATGGTCGACTTCTCCGGGTCGATGCCCATCGCCAGGTAGTCGCGGACGATCGAGATGGTGTCGCGGCGGATTTCCTGCGGCTTGTCGGCGCGGGTCGTGAATGCGTGATAGTTCGCGAGGATGAAGTAGCAGTCGTGGGTGTCCTGCAGCTCCACGCGCCGCTTGACGCTTCCCACCCAATGGCCGAGGTGCAGCTGCCCGGTGGGGGTGTCTCCGGTGAGGATCCTCGGGCGTGCGTCGCTCATGGGAAGAGGGAGGATACGCCGTCCGTGGCTACTATCCGCTGGATGGACGGTCACGAGGAGATCCAGGTCGAGGGGCTCGAGGAGGAGGTCCGCGCCCCCGCGCTGCCCGGTCGTGTGACCGCCCGCGCAACGTCCGAGGAGCTGCTCGACTGCCTCGCCAACGACTTGGTGGCGCACGCCACCAACTGCGTCCGGCAGTTCGGCGACTTCCACCTGGCGCTCTCCGGTGGGCGCACGCCCCTGCCACTCTACGCGCAGCTCATGTACGACCCGCGGTTTCGGATCCTGCCGTGGCGTCGCACGCACCTGTGGATGGTCGACGAGCGCTGCGTGCCCTTCGAGGACGAGCGCTCGAACTTCGCGCGGATCCGCGAGGTGATCGTCGAGCATTCCGACATCCCCGCCGAGCAGGTGCACCCGATGGTGGCCACGCTCCCCGACGCCGCCGCCCGCTACGAGCGCGAGCTCCGCGAGGCGCTCGGCTGGCGGCAGAAGGGCCACGACCGGCTCGACTTCGTGCTCCTAGGCATGGGGCCGGACGGCCACACCGCGAGCATCTTCCCGGGGTCCCCGGCGCTCGACGAGATGGAGCGCCTGGCGCTCGACGTGGCCGCGCCCGAGACGTGCGCGCCACACGTGCCCCGCTGCACGCTCACGATGCGCACCATCAACGCCGCGCGGTTCGTGGCGCCGCTGGTGCAGGGCGCCGACAAGGGCCCGGCGCTGGCGCGCGTGGCCGCCGGTGCACGTCCCGATGAATTGCCGATCGCCGGCGTCCGGCCGATGGCCGGCGAGCTCCGTTGGTACCTCGACGCCGACGCGTGCGCGGCGGCCCGCGCCTAGGCATCGCGCCCGAGCCACGCCTCCAGGATCGCGCACGCCGCGAGGGCGTCGCGCAGTTCCTTCTTCTCGCGGTGGGTGCGCCCCGACCGAGCCATGCGCTGGTCGGCCTCGAAGCTCGAGAGGCGCTCGTCGTGGTAGTGCACGGGAAGTCCCACGCGCCCCGCGAGCGCTGTGCCGAACGCGCGCACGTCAGCGGTGGCCCCGCCCTCCGTGCCGTCCATGTTGAGGGGCAGCCCGATCACCAGCGCGTCGGGTCCGTGACGGTCGATGGCGCGCGCCAGCGCATCGAGGAGCGCGGGCCCGCGCGGCACCTGCACCACTTCCACGGGCTGCACGAGCCCCACCACGTCGTCCCCCGCCGCCAGGCCGGTGCGCTTGGCGCCAAGGTCGATCGCGAGGTACCGCACGCCTAGCGCAGCTCCGGGGGGACGAGTCCGGCCGCGTCCTTCACCTTCTCGGCAAGGTCGGCGCGCACCACCAGGGTCGCGTCCTTGGTGCGCACGACGATCACATCCTCGAGACCGATGGTGGCGATCACGTGCGAAGGGTCGTCGCTCAGCGCGGCGACGTTCCGGCTGCCCACGTGGACGGCGCGGGCATTGGTGCGGTTGCCGTCGGCGTCCGCCGGCAGCGTCTCGGCGTAACTCGGCCAGCTGCCGACGTCGCGCCATTCGACGCCCATCGGCACCACGCACACCGAGAGCTCGGCGTCCTTCGAGGCCGGCTCCATGAGCGCGTAGTCGACGCTGATCTTCGGGAGCGTTGGGTAGACGCGCTCCACGGTGGCGCGTGCCCGCGGCGTGTCCCAGTCGGCGGCGATCTCGCGCATTCCGGCAGCGGTCTCGGGCTTGAAGCGTTCGAGCGCATCGAGGACGGTGCGCGCGCTGAACACGAACATCCCGCTGTTCCAGCCGAACCCACCGGACGCGAGGTACTCCTCGGCGCGCGCGCGGTCGGGCTTCTCCACGAAGCGCTTCGAGTGGAACGCGCCGTCGAAGCCGGGGATCGCCTCGCCGCGCTCCACGTAGCCGAAGCCGGTGGCGGGGAAGGTGGGCGTGATCGCGAAGGTCACGAGCCTCGACGGATCGGCCTCCACGAGCCGGAACCCGAGATCCATGGCGCGCTCAAACTCCGCCTGCGGCGCGATCAGGTGGTCGCTCGTGAGCACGACGAACACGGCGTCGGGGTCGCGCAGCGCGGTGATCGCCGCACCGAAGGCCACCGCGTTCACGGTGTCCCGGCCCACCGGCTCCCCGAGGACGTGCGCGTCGTCGATCCACGGGATGTCGGCGCGGATCAGCGCGCGGTACGGCTCCCCGGCGCACACGTATCGATTGGCCTCGGGCACCAGGTTCCGGATGCGTTCGGCCGCGATCGAGAGCAAGCTGCGGCCCTCCACGAAGCGGAGGAGTTGCTTCGGTACCGCTTGGCGGCTCATCGGCCAAAGGCGGGTGCCGGAGCCGCCGGCCATGATCATCGCGTGTCGCATGGGTCGTAGGATAAGCCTGCTCCGGAATGTCCCCATGATCACCCACCTCACCGGAACCCTCACCGCCATCGACGACGGCGCCGCCCACGTGCGCTCGGGAGACCTCACGTACGAGGTGCTCGTTCCCGCCGCCGACGCGATGGCGCTGGCCGCCCGCATCGGCCAGCCGGCATCGTTCCACACGCTCCATTACCTGGAGGCCCAGGGGCAGGGGTCCAGCTTCTGGCCCCGGCTGATCGGGTTCCAGTCGACTGCCGACCGGGCGTTCTTCGAGCTGTTCACCACCGTGAAGGGGATCGGCACCCGCAAGGCGTTGCGCGCGCTGCAGCTGCCCTTCGGGCAGGTGGCTGAGGCGATCGCCTCCCGTGACCACGCGCTGCTGCAGTCGCTGCCCGAGATCGGCAAGCGCACCGCCGAGACGATCTGCGTCGAGCTCAAGGGCAAGGTCGATCCGTTCGTGCGCGGCATCGGTGCTCCTGGCCCCGGCCCCAACGGCAAGGCCACCGCGCGCGGTCCGGTGACGGCGGAGGCCAAGCTGATGGCCGCCGCCCGCGATGCGGTCGAGGTCCTGGTGCAGCTCGGTCACGCCAAGCCCGCCGCCCGCGACCTGGTTGAGCGCGCCATCGCCCGCGAGGATCTCTCCGCGGACGCCACGCCGGAGGCGATCGTGGAGCGCGCACTCCGCTAGCTCCACGCCTTCGGGCTCACGCGTCCCGCACCGGCCATCCGCTCGCCTCCGCGAGCTTGTCGCGCAGCCGCGCGGTGATCTCCTTCGGATCCCGCACGCCCTCGGCTGCAAAGTCGATCGTTCCCACGTACTGCACGACGGCCGGATGCCGTCGGGGAAGGAACGGATCGAGGAGCGCGTTGCCGATGGTCGGCGTGCCGTGGATCCACAGCACGACCACCGGCGCCTTCGTGAGCGCCACCAACGTGCCCGTGCCATCGGCGAACG
>JBJOIF010000166.1:0-27416 GCA_046047335.1 Planctomycetota bacterium
AGGATTGAACGAGAAGTCGAAGCTCAAGCCGGCGTAGGTGCGCTGCGCGCTGTCGATGTGCGTGTGCACCAGCTTGGCGCTCGTGACGATGGGCACCGGGCAGGATTCGCCGAGCTCAAGACGGATCCAGAACAGGCGGTGCCGCGACAGCGCGCCGGCCTCCGCGGGCTCCACGACCAGTCCCGCGCCCCCGCCACCCATGTTGGCCAAATGCGCCGAGAGTCGAGGCCCGACGGTCGGCAGCAGCGCTTCCTCGTCGCGCGGCTCGGGGGAACGCCCCGCTTCCAGTGCGGCGAAGGCGAGCTCGTTGGCTCGCTCGGCGGCCACCACGCTCTTGGGGTCAAGCAGCGGCCAGACGTCGACCGGCGGGAGGGCGAGGGGCCCGACGTCGACGCGCGCGTGCCGGCGCAGGCAGCGCTCGACCCGCTCGGGGAGCGCCAGGCGCACCGCACCGTTGCGCGCGTCGTGCAGCTTGCCCGGGGCGATCTCCTCCACGACCGAGGTGCGGAACTCCCACCGGTTCTGCCCGATCACGATGAAGGCCACCAGGCGCGTGCCCGAGTGCAGCGGCATCGCCCGGCCGAGGGCGCCCGGGTTCTCGACCACGATGCCGTCGTCGCGGACGTCGATGATCCGCAGCCGCCACACCAGGTCATGGCCACGGGCGTCGTCGCGCGCCACGGCCACCTCGAGCGAACCGCCCTTGTCGCGCAGTTCCTCGAGACTCCGGCGCCATTCCTGGGTTCGCGATCGTGATGCGGGCATCGTTGCTCCTGGGTACTGCGGGCCGGATGACCGCGCTCAGCGAGTGTATCCCGCGGCAAGCGCGGTCCGGAGCCGCAGCACCGCTGCCTCCGCGGCGACGCGCTCGGTGGGCGTCGGGCGCTCGCCGCCGAACCGCACCCGGTAGAGTCGCTCGGCGATCTCCCGAAGCGCCTCGGCGCCGTCCGGCGAGCGCTCGCGGAGTGCCTCGGCATGCGCAAGCGGCGTCCGCCAGTTCGGCTTCGCGAGGCCCGCACGCCGGAGCGCGTCGAGCGCGTCCAGATAGAAGCGCGCATCGCGTGCCAGCCTCCGGCGCTCCGCCCGCCCGAGCGCGGCGGCACCGAGCTGCCGGCCAACGCGGCGCGCGCGACGCATGAGGATCATGGCCACCGCCACGGCCAGCACCGCGGCGCTCGCGGCCGAGGCGATCCACGCGAAACCGGCTGCGCCGGGCATGAACCAGCGCACCGCCAGCGCGCGCACGTCGTCGGCGCGCGCACCCAGCCAGTCGCGTGCCTGCCGAGAGCCGGCGCCGAGCCGCTCCGCGATCTCGGCCTGAGAGCGGCTGTCGAACCCGGCGAACCGGCTGTTCCACGCGAACTCCACCGGATCGAGGAGCCACCGGAACCCGTCGAGCCACGTGCGGTTGGCCTGCTGGATCGCCAGCAGCTCCTCCATCGGCGATGGGTCGAACGTGACCCACTGCCAGTCGCCGGTGCGCACCTCCACCCACGCGTGCGCTCCCGACTCTCGGAACACGAATCGGTCGGCGACACCGTCGTACTCGGTGGAGATGAAGCCGGTCACGAGCCGCGCATCGATCCCCATCGATCGGCAGAGCGCGGCCATCGCCGAGGCGAACAGTTCGCAATGCCCGAAGCGGTAGCGCTCCAGGAACAGCACGATCGGGTCCTCGTCGCCGACGCGGCGGAACGACGACAGGTCGGTCGTGTATCGGAAGCGCGCGCTGGACAGGTACGCCTCGAAGTAGGCCGCGATGCGGCGGTCGCGGACGCGGCGCAGCTCGGGGTCGCGCGCTGCCTCGGCCTCAGCGGGCAGGTCCACCAAGTCGGACTCGCGGAGGATGGTCTCGGCGATCTCCCGGATCCGCGGCACGGGGAACGAGGGGGCGGGACCATCGGCCGGCGCGGATCCGGGCAGCACGGCCTGCACGAACCTCGCCTGCGGGTAGGCCTGCATCCGGATCGCGTACCCGCGCGGCCGGCCGGCGGACCCACCGTAGTCGGAGAGCTCTCCCGTGCGGGTGTCCAGCGCGAACGCCCGGGACTCCTCGGACGCGATGGCCAGCGGCATCCATGCGGAGAACACGCGATCGCTTGCGAGCGACCGCATCTGGACCACCTGCGTCCACACGTTGGAACGCTCGTCGCGGACCTCGGGCGCGAACGGTTCGAACCTCCCACCGGGGGCCGGCCGGAAGGTCTTCCACCGCGTGCGGTCCATGCGTTCGCGCCAACGCGCCTCGGCCGGGTCGTAGCGATCGAGCACGGCGCCGCGCATACGCAGCGGCATGGTGAGCTCGGCCGCGACGTCGCGCGGATCGAGGAGCCGCACGGTCATGGCCACGCGCGAGCTCTGCGAGATGCGACCGCCCGACCAGAGCTGGACGTCCGGCCGGAACCCGCTCACCCGCGCGCCGCCCTGCCCCGTGCCGGAGATGTCGCGCGGGAACACGGCGAAGGCAGCGACGCTCATCATCAGGCCGATCACGATGCCGGCGGCGGCCGTGCGCCGGACGCTCCGCGCGACCCCCGACCCCTGCGGGGCCTCCACCGCCAGTCCTGCACCCCCACCCGGGACCGCCGCACGGCGCGCGTCCGACGCAGCCTCCGCACCCGAATGCATCTGGTGAAGCATGGCAAACGGCACGAGTGCCGCGATCCCCGCGATCACCAGTGCGCCCACGGGAAGTTCCGAGGATGCAAGGGCCGCACTCACCATCAGCACGACCGAAAGGACCGCCACCTGCCGCCAGTCACGCGATCGCTTGCGATCGCCGAGCTTCACGAGCATCGCCGCCAGTACCACGGTCCCCACGATGCCCGCCGCCTCCTCGGGGCCAGGGCGCGAGGCAAACTCGACGCCGCCCCACGCGATGGCCCCCAGCACCCCGATGCGCACCGCCCACCCCGGGAGCGTGCGGGCGCGGGGACCCTCGGTGAGGGCGATCGCCGCGATCGCCAAGCCGCCGCCCGCCACCAGCACCCAGGCGTCGCGCTGGCTGGCGGCGAACGACGCGATGGCCAGGAGGACCACCGCCAGCGCCATCCGCCGATGCGCCACCGCCACGTTCACGGCGCACCTCCGGCCCGAAGCAGCGCCAGCTGCGCGGCCGTGAGGTGCACGGCGTTGCCGCCACCCACGGAGAGATCGGCGCGGTCCGGGTGCACGACCACCACCGCGCTCCGCTCCCGAGCCGGGGGCAATGCCGCCGATCCGTCGCGCGGGGCATCGAGATCGAGCGCGGCCAGCGCCGCCAGCGACTTCTCGAGGTGGCGCACGCCGCCGCGCATCGCCATTGCCGGAGTGGGCAGCCCGAGCACGCCGAGCCGCACCTCCATGCCTGCCGAGGATGCCTCCGACAGCAGGCTGGCCGCCAGCACGATCGCATCCTCCTCGAGGTCACGGCCGGCACCGACGCCGTCCACGGTGCGAAGCGCATCGGTGGGCCGGCGCAGGTCCAGCACCACGAGCAACCGCGGCGGGGCATCCACCGATCGTTCCACCACCGCCAGCTCGCCGCCGCTCACGCTGCGGCGCCACGCCACGCTGCGGATGCTGTCGCCGGGCCGGTAGTCGCGGATCCCAAGGAAGTCGGTGCCCGCCCCGGCCTCGCGGCTTGCGCCCGCACCCGATCGACCCGCTCCGGCGAGCTGGGGCAGCGCGCCTCGACGCAGCCGCTCCACGCGCGGAAGCACCAGGCACTCGCCGGGCTCGTCGAACCTCACGCTCTTGCGCAGCAGCCCGAAGGGGAACGCCGTCTCCACGCGGAACGCGGAGAGCCGCAAGGGACCGCGGCGACTCGGCCACGCCACCGTCTCGGCCACCACGGTCTCGCCCGCGGCCACATGCTGGACGAACGCGGGCGCCGCCGCCGGGTCACCCGCCTCGCGCACCGCCAGCGCAAAGGCCGGCCACAGGCGCGATCGCTGCGTCACCGCGTAGCGCACCACCAGCGGCTCCCCGACGCGGCCCGTGCGCGGCATGAGCCGCGACGCGCGAATCCCCATCAATGGTGCACCCGAGAGCAGGCCCGAGAGCAGGATGCCAGAGAGCATCGCCGCGAAGATCCACACCAGGAGGTTGCCGGGCCGGTTGGCGGCGGCCACGCCGAGCACCAGCACCAGGCCCAGGTAGAGCAGGCCGGGAACGTTCAGGTGATAGCGCCGTCGGAAAGCCACGGATCAGCGCCTGGTGTCGCCGATCCCGGGTTCGAACGCGCGCGCTTCGTCGATCAAGGTCCGCGTGGACTCCGGCTCGCGGAACGGAGCGCTTCGCCCCCGCGCCATCGATACCACCACCAAGCGACCCTTGGGCTCGCGGGGCAGCTGCACCTCGTCCTCGATGGTCTGGAACCCGGAGCGACGGACGCGCAGGACCCACGCCTCTTCCATCCACCCGGCGCCGAACGACTGCACGTCCAGCGTGAATCGCCCGTTGCCATCGGCGGTGGCCCGCGCCGCCACGGTGCGGTTCATGGTGCCCGCGTCACGGACCAGCTCGATCGTCGCGCCGGGAACGCCGGACTTCGATGCCTCGGGATCGTCGCCGCGGCCGATCGCCACGGCGCCGAATCCCTCGACCACCTTGCCCTGCAGTTCGTACGAGCAGCCCGAGGCGGTAGCCGCAGCCGCCACGGATAGGGCGACGCAGCACGCACGGAACAGGCGGCGAGCGATGGCGGACATGGCGTTCGTTCGATGGGTCATGGACGTTCACGCGGTCAGGAGTTGGGCGGCGGGGTCAGCGCGGCACGATCGCTCGCCATGCGCCCGACACCACCGATGCCAGCATCAGCGCCAGCAGGGTCAAGGCTACGCCGATCGCCACGCGACGGATCCACCGCGGTCGGCCTCCCGGGCGCATCAGTCGCGCCACCTCGGGGGGCATGTCGCCCACCTCCACCTCGTCCCAGTCGATGCTCCGGCCGCGCCAGCGCGCGTCCGCAAGCACCTCGCGCGCCCGGGAGAGGTCTTGCGGCAGCACGCGCACGGGCACCCCGGGCCCACCGGCACGCAGCGGGAATCCGAACACGCCCTGCCCGGTCGGGGGCACCACGCTCGCGATCCCGGCATCCTCGAGCACGCCGCGGACGCACTCGGCCTCGAACTCGTCGCGCGCCAAGTGCACCGTCGGCAGGAGCCCGGGGTCGGCGTCGTCGCTCACATGCCCCTCAGGCGGTCGACCGCCTCCAGGAGCGCCGCGCTGCGGTCGGGGCCGAACATCTCGTCGGGAAGGATCACCCGCCAATCGGTGATGCGCTCGCGCGGGATGCGAAGCGAGTCGCCGGCATGCATCTCGCGGGCGGTGACGGGTTCGTCGGAGAGGGTCGCCTCCACCACGTCGTGGTCGAAGCTCTTCACGACGAACCACCCCTGTTCGCGCCGGTCCTGCCCGTCCACCGTGCCCACCGGCGCCTGCACGTGGAACGCGCTGGAGGCCAGCTCGGACATGCCGGGCCGGTCGGAGCGGCGGACGCTGGCGAACGCGGTGGCGAACGCCGGCCACGTGCGCTGGGCACGGCGTTCCGTGGCGGCGGCGGCGTGCTCGCTGGCGTACAGCACCACCCGGCCATCCTCCATCCGCTCGATGGTCTCGCGCGGCCATGCCCACACCTGCCGGAAGGTGCCGCGCCGCTCCGGCGAGCAGATCACCGCGCGCACGCCGGCAAGCGAACCATCGCCCTGCGCGCGCGCGGTCTCGCGGAACGCGCGCGACCCGGGCACGTCGTCGGCGATCCACTCGACGCAGTCCTGCCACGGCACCAGCGCCACCTGCGTGTCGGGGCCGACCTCCATCGGTACGGTGGGCGGCGGAGGCGGCGCCTCCAGCAGCAGGCTGGCGACATGGTTGATGAGGATCGCCGCCGCCTGCGCATGACGCGCCGGCACCTCGATCATCTCCAGCTCCGGGAGGCCGCACCGCGACAGCCCGGTGGTGAAGAGAAGCATCGGTGCGTCATCGTCCTCGGATCCCGTCACCGCGGTGATGGTCCAGAGGAACTCGTCGTTGGGTACGGCGTCCTGCGCGAGGAACTGCTCCTCGAGTTCCTGCCGCGGCCAGCGGCGCGCGTTGGAGACATCGAGGATGCCGGCAAGGTCGGGAAACGACCCGGCGAGGAGCGCGGTCAGGTGGAAGAACTCATCCGCCGCCTCGCCCGGCTCCAGCACGGTCTGCATCCCGATCACCCACTTGCATGCGGCCATCGCGGGGTCGGGCAGCTGCGCCGGATCGGCAGCCAAGGCGCGCTCGGCCCAGAACACCACCGGGGCGGTCACCCCAGGCACGCGCAGCATCAGCGCCCACAGCATGCCTTCGTCCGCCTCGGGCTCGCTGGCCTCGGCGTCAAGCTCGCGGCCCACCCACGACGCCACGGCACGGCCGACTTCCTCGGCCGAGGGTGGGTCCGGGTGCGGCCAGAACCCCACCCACGCGCTGGCGACGCCCGCGGACTGCTCCCACGCCTCGGCGCCGGGAGCCGCGTCGGGCGGCCGGCCCTCGAGACCGTCGTCTTCGGGATCGGGCAACTGCATCGCCCGCATCCTATGGTCCTCGCGCGACCACGCCCTCCCGGCGCGCCATGCCGGACCACGCCCCGCAAGTAGCCTTCGGCCCCCATGCCACGACACGATGCCGATGCCACCGGAACGCCACGCGCGACGCCGATCGCGGGCGACGCCGCCTCGGAGACCCCGTTCCGCTACACGGCGGCCCTGGCAGGCTCCATTGAGGAGACGTGGCAGGCCCGCCTGGCCGCCTCGACCAACGGATACCGGCAGCCCAACCCCGGCGAGCCGGGCTTCGATGCGTCGCGACCGAAGTTCTATTGCCTGGACATGTTCCCGTACCCGTCGGGCGCGGGGCTCCACGTTGGCCACCCGGAGGGCTACACCGCCACCGACATCATCTGCCGGCACCGGCGAATGAGCGGGTTCAACGTGCTGCACCCGATGGGGTGGGACGCATTCGGACTGCCCGCCGAGCAGTACGCGATCCAGACGGGCGTGCACCCGGAAGTCACCACCACGAAGGCGATCGACAACTTCCGCCGGCAGCTGCAGCGCTTCGGATTCATGTACGACTGGTCGCGCGAATTCGCCACCATCGACCCCGGCTACTACCGGTGGACGCAGTGGATCTGGCTGCAGGCGTACGGCTCGTGGTTCGACCCGACGGCCCGGGCCGCTCGACCGATCGCTGCGCTCGAGGCCGCGCTCGCCCGCGAGGACCGCGAAATCGAGGTCGCCGGGGGAGTGCGCAAGCGGTGGAGCGCGTGCTCGGTGCGCGAGCGCCAGACGCACCTCGACGGCTTCCGCCTGGCGTACCTGGGCACGCAGACCGTCAACTGGTGCCCCAAGCTCGGCACCGTGCTCGCCAACGAGGAAGTGATCGACGGCCGCAGCGAGCGAGGCGGCCATCCGGTGGTCCGCATGCCGCTGCGGCAGTGGATGTTCCGCATCACCGCCTACGCGGACCGCCTGCTCGAGGACCTGGCGCTCGTCGACTGGCCAGAGATGACGCGCACCCTGCAGACCGAGTGGATCGGCCGCAGCGAAGGGGCCGAGATCCGGTTCCAAGTGGAGCTGGGCGAGGAGCCGCTCACCGTCTTCACCACGCGCCCGGACACGATCTTCGGCGCCACCTACATGGTGGTCGCCCCGGAGCATCCGCTGGTCGGGCGCGCGCTCGAGCGCGGCGGTGCGGGGCTCCGGGAGTACGTGGCGTGGGCGCGCAACCGCTCCGACATCGACCGCCAGCAGTCGAAGGAGAAGACCGGCTGCTTCACCGGCGTGCACGCGGTCAACCCGGCCACCGGCGCTCGGATTCCCGTGTGGACCGCGGACTACGTGCTCGCGGGCTACGGCACGGGCGCGATCATGGCGGTGCCCGCGCACGACGAGCGCGACTTCGAGTTCGCCAAGGCGTTCTCGCTGCCGATCGTCCAGGTGGTCGAGGTGGACGGACTGCCGTTCACCGGCGAGTCGGCGACGTCGGGCGAGGGCCGCGCGGTGCACAGCGCCAACCCCGGCACCCTGACGATCGACGGGCTCGCCACCGCGGACGCCAAGCGCGCCGTGATCGCATGGCTCGAACGCACCGGCATCGGCAGCCTGCGCGTGAACTACCGGCTCCGCGACTGGCTCTTCAGCCGCCAGCGCTACTGGGGCGAGCCGTTCCCGGTGGTGTACGACGCCGAGGGCAACCACTACCCGGTGGGCGCGGCCTCGCTCCCCGTGCAGCTTCCGCCGCTCGCCGACTACAACCCGGTGGAGAGCGACGTCCCACAGCCGCCCCTGGCGAAGGCCGCGGAATGGGTTCGCACCACCGCCGGTGCCGCGGGCGTGGATCCCGCGCTGCTGCCGCCCTCGACCCCCGTCACCCGGGAGACCAACACCATGCCCGGCTGGGCGGGCAGCTGCTGGTACTACCTGCGCTACTGCGCGCCGCACGCCGACGGCGCATTCGTCGACCCGGCGGCGGAGCGCTACTGGATGCTCTCGCGAAAGCGTTCCGCGGGCGAAGGCCCGGCGCCCACCGCGTACGACCCGGCCACCTGCCACGCCGGCGGCGTCGACCTCTACGTTGGCGGCAGCGAGCATGCGGTGCTGCACCTGCTGTACGCGCGCTTCTGGCACAAGGTGCTCTTCGACCTCGGCCACGTGAGCACTCCCGAGCCGATGGGACGCCTGTTCCACCAGGGACTCATCACCAGCCATGCCTTCCAGCGGGCCGACCGCAGCCTGGTTCCGGTGGACGAGGTCGACGATCGCGGCGATGGCACGTTCGTCGAGCGCGCCACCGGCGCGCCCGTGTCGCAGATCGTCGCCAAGATGTCGAAGAGCCTGCGCAACGTCGTGAATCCCGACGACGTGATCGCCGAGTACGGCGCCGACACGTTCCGGCTCTACGAGATGTACATGGGGCCGCTCGCGGCATCGAAGCCGTGGAACACGCGGGACATCGTCGGCCCGTTCCGATTCCTGCAGCGCGCCTGGCGCCTGGCGATCGACGAGCGGACCGGCGAGCCGCTGCTCGCGGCCGCGCCCGACCCCAAGGTGGAGAAGCTGCTCCACCGCACCATCGCGAAGGTCGGCGAGGACATCGAACGCCTCAGCTTCAATACCGCCATCGCGGCCATGATCGAGCTCGTGAACGCCGCCACGCGGCCCACCGACCTCGCTGATCCGTCCGCGGGCGGCATGACGCTCGACCAACTCGACCGGTTCGTCCGGATCCTGTGGCCCTTCGCGCCTCACGCGGCCGACGAGATCGCGCTCCGGCTCGGCCTCTGCGGCGACCGCGGACTGTGGGACGCACCGTGGCCGTCCTTCGACCCGGCCATGCTCGTCGACGACGAGGTCGAGATCGCCGTGCAGGTGCAGGGCAAGGTGCGCGCGCGCATCATGGTGCCCGCGAAGGCCGCGGCCGCGGAGGTGGAGGCAATCGCGCTCGCACACCCGCAGGTGGTGCCGCACCTCGGCGGCAAGGCGCCGAAGAAGGTGATCGTGGTGCCGGGGCGAATGGTGAACGTGGTCACCTGACCCGCGCCGCCTGCCCCGCTCACTTGCGCTCGGACAGGTACTTGAGCGCCTCGCCGACGACGTAGAAGCTGCCGGTCACGCACACGAGGTCCTCGCGGCTGACGCCACGGACCGCCATCTCGATCGCTTCGGGCACGGAACGCGCGATCTGGCTCATCTTGCCGGACCGCTCTTGGAAGAGCTTCTGCAGGTCCTCGGGATCGGCGGCGCGAGGGGTGGCGGCCGCACGCGTGAAGATGACCTTGTCGGCGCCGAGGTTGACCTTGTCGATCATCTCGGCGACGTCCTTGTCCGAGCAGCATCCGAAGACGCAGACCATGCTGTCGTAGGGCACGTGCGCGCCGACGCAACGCATCAGCGCACCCATCGCGGCAGGGTTGTGGGCACCGTCGCAGAGGATCCGCGGGCGCTGCGAGACCAGTTCCATGCGGCCGGGCACGCGGGTCGCGGCGAGTCCGGCCGTGAGCCGGTCGTCGGGAACGTCGAAGCCGAAGCCCTTCAGGATGTCGATCGCCGCCAGCGCCAGGCCGCAGTTCATCGCCTGGTGCTCGCCGGGCAGCGGCACCGGAACGTGCTCGAGCCGCGTGGTGCGCGTGTACATGCAGACGCGGGTGTGCGGCCCGATGTCGGGGGCCACGCAGAACCGGCTGGAGAACTCGATGTCCTTGTTGACGATCCGCAGCTCGGCACCGGCCGCCTGGGCGCAATCGCGCATCACCTGGTCGACCTCGGCCTCCTGCTCGAAGAACAGCGCGGGCACGCCCTGCTTGAAGATCCCCGCCTTCTCGCGGGCGATCTGCGCCTTGGTGGCGCCGAGCAACTTGGTGTGGTCGAGGTCGATGCCAGTGACCACGCTGACGAGCGGTGTGATCACGTTGGTGGAGTCGAGCCGGCCTCCGAGGCCGACCTCGACCACCGCGATGTCCACCGCCTGCTGCGCAAAGTGCAGGAACGCTGCGGCCGTCACGATCTCGAAGAACGTGGGCTGCTCGCCGAGCTTCTCCGCGGCCTTGGCAACCTCGCGGATCCGCTCCACGAAGTCGGTCTTGGAAATCTGCTGTCCATCGATCTGGATGCGCTCGCGGATGTCGACGAGGTGCGGGCTGGTGTAGGTGCCCACCGCGTAGCCGGCGCTGCGGAGCATCGAGGCGATCATCGCCACGGTGCTGCCCTTGCCGTTGGTGCCGGCGACGTGGACGGTCTTGATCTGTTGGTGCGGACTGCCCAGGAGCTCCACCAAGCGCTGCATGCGCTCAAGCTTGAAGGTGTGCTCGCCGTAGCGCACTGAACGCTGGCGCTCGAAGTCGGGGCGCGCCATCAAGAAGCGCATCGCCGCGTTCATGGTGGTGATGTCCGCAGCCTTGGGGCACTCGGCGGGGCCAGCACTCGGCTTGGTCTCCACGATCGTGCGCTGCGCCGGGCGGGAGGCACCGGCGGAGGACTTGGCGGATGGCTTGGAAACAGGCTTGGACGCGGGCTTGGCGGTCTTGGACACCGACTTCACGCCCTTCGCGGCGGACTTGCCCTGCGGAGTCCGGGACGTCGCTGGCTTGGCGGTGGCCTTGGGACGGGCCGAGGTGCTGCTCGAGGTGCGGGAGGGCTTCGCGGTCGCGGCGCGCGTGACGCCGGCAGAGTTCACCTTTGGCATAGCCGGGACAGTGTACCGAAACCACGCAATTTTCGCGAATTCAAGTGTGCAAGTCCATACACCTCAATGACTTGTGTCAGCAATCACCGCCACTCATGGCGCGGATAGCGACGCTTCAATTCCTTCTTCACCTCGGGGTAGAGGCGCTCCCAGAATCCCGGCAGGTCTTCCGTCACCTGGACCGGTCGGAAGTTCGGGCCGAGCAGCTCAAGCACCACCTTCACCCGGCCACCGGCCACCGTCGGGTGCGCGGGAAAGTCGTAGAAGTCCTGGATCTTCGACCGCCCCCGTGGCGGCTTGCCCACCGCGTACTCAAGGGACATGCGCCGCCCGCTCGGCAGCACGATCGCGGCCGGCGCCATGCGCTCCACGAACTGCTGCTCATCCCAGCCGAGGGCGCCGCGCACGATGTCCGCCACCGGGCGGGCGTCCAGCTCAGCGACCCGGGCACACCCCTGGGCGATCTCGGCGGACAGCACCGCCAAGTCCTCATGGTCGTAGGCGATCAACCCGCGCTCGGGAAACCACGCCGCCACACAGCGGACGCGCTCGATCCACTGGTCCACCGCCTCGGTCCATGAGGCGGGCCGCAGTTCGCCCGAGGCCACGCGCGCGGCCAGCTCGTCATGCGCCGCGGCACGTGCCGCGCCGCCACGAAGCGGCCGCACCGTGCGCTCCACCACGATCCCCTCGAAGCAGCGCTCCTCGAACTCCGCCGGTGCGCCGAGCTCTTCAGCGAATCGAACCTCGGTGCGCGTCTCGAATCGATCGGGCATCGCCTCCGCGACCCAGCGTTCGTCGAGCGGCGTGACCATACCGAGCGACTGATGCAGCGCCTCTCCCCGGCCGGCCTCGCGCACCTCGAGCGCCAGCACGAACCCGGAACCGCGCTGGACGCTCGACGGGTCGATGCTCACCTTGCGACGGCCCGGCATCGCGCAGTGCGGCCGCTGCGGATCGAGCCTCCACCCGACGTGGTCGCCGAACCCGGCGAGCAGGGCACGCGACACCCGCTCAAACGACGTGGATCCGTCGGCAACGCGCTCCGCATCCGGCGCGCCCGAGCCCTCGGACGCGGCGGCTCGGGGCTCGCGGACCGAGCGCTCCAGGTCACGCGACGCGGCCACTACCTCGCGGCACGCGGTGACGGAGGCCTCCACGCCCTCGTGGCGCGCCGTGCGGAACCCGCTGGCTTCCACACGGCGAACCAGTTCCTCGCGAACGCCCAGGTCGCTCGGCGGTTCGCCATCGGGCACCAGCCGAAGCAGCTGGCCCGCGGTGGCCGACTGCACGACGTCGCGCTCGGCCGCCAGCGCGCACCACCTGGCCGCCCGCTCGCCGACGCCAAGGCGGGCGCCCTCCAGCAGGACGCGCGCGAGCCGCGGATGCGCCGGAACCCGCGCCAGCGATCGCCCGAGGGCGGTGATCGCCCCCGAGGCATCGATGGCGCCGAGGGCGGCCAGCGCGTCGTGCGCGCGCCGAGCCTGTTCGGGCGCCGGCGGATCGAGCCACGGGAAGACCTCGAACGGCCCGAGGCCCATCGACAGCACCATGAGCATCGACTCGGCGAGATCGATGCGCTGCACCTCGGGTTCCTCGGCCGGGGGCCGGCGCGCATGGTCCTGCGCCGACCAGAGGCGCACGCACACGCCGGGCGCGGTCCGACCCGCACGACCCGCACGCTGGTCGGCGCTCGCGCGGCTGATCGGCTCGGTGCGCAGGGCGTTGAGCCCACGCCGCGGGTCGACTCGGAAGACGCGTGAGGTCCCGGCGTCGACCACCATGCGGATCCCCGGAATGGTGATCGAAGTCTCGGCGACGTTGGTGGCCACGATCACCTTGCGCCGGCCCGGCGCCGCCGGCGCCACCGCGGCGTCCTGGCGTTCGGGCGGCATCGAGCCATGCAGCGGCACCACGTCGAAGCGGGATGCATCCGGGGCACCACGCAGCGCGACGCGGACGGCATCGACGGTGCGGTCGATCTCGAACGCGCCCGGCATGAACACCAGCGCGTCGCCGTCGTGGCCCTCGTCCACCAAGGCGCGCACCGCCGCGGCGGCGCGATCCCACGCCGGACCGTCGCCGAACGGGTCGTGGCGGACCTCCACCGGGAATGCCCTGCCCTCGGCGCTGACCACTGGTGCCCCGAGGTACCGCGCCGCGCGCTCCGCATCCATGGTGGCGCTCATGGCTGCCACGGCCAGGTCGCCGCGGCGCTCGCGCGCACGCCGCACCACGCCGAGCGCCAAGTCCGCCAGCACACTGCGCTCATGAAACTCGTCGAGCAGCACGCAGCCAATCCCGCCGAGCGACGGATCACGCTGGGCCTGCCGCAGGAACACGCCCTCGGTGACGAATCGGATGCGCGTGCGCGGCCCGGCCACCCGCTCGAACCGCGTCTGGAATCCCACCTCCTCCCCGAGCGCGCAGCCCATCTCCTGGGCCACGCGCCGCGCCGTCATCCGGGCGGCAAGCCGCCGCGGTTCCAGCACCACCACCTGGCCGTCCACGAGCCCGGAGCGCAGCACCAGCTGCGGCACCTGGGTGGTCTTGCCGCTCCCCGTCGCCGCGGTGAGCACCATGGCGCGCGACGACCGCAGTGCCGCCTCGATCGCGGGCGCGGCCCGAAGCACCGGGAGCGGCTCCACCGTCACTTCCCCGTCAGCATGCGCGTGCGCACAGCATCCATGAACCGCGAGATCTGCGCCTGCTCGCGAGGCGTCGACGCGGGCTCAACCTCGGACTCCCAGAACCCGAGGAACCGATCCGCGCCGCGCGAGTCGAGCGATCGGCCGGCCAGGCGCCGCTTGGTCCGCTCCTCGCCGCGGATCGCCTCCTCGCGCGCACCGGCCATGATCTCCGCATCGGTGCGCGTGCTCTCCTTGCCGGTGGCGGTCGCCTCGGCGAAGCGGAACCAGTCCGCCACCCACCGGTCGATGAACGCCGCGCGCTCCGACTCGGGCAGGTTCACGTACCGCTCCGCACCCTCGGCCATGATGTCCTTGGCCAAGATGCGCACGTTCTGCGTGAGTTGCTCGCGCACCTTGCCGGTCACGCCGGCCAGGAACGCCGCGGCCACCGCGCTGTCCTGCTGGCTCATCCCGCGAAACCGGCCGATGAACTCCTGCACGTACTTCACGCGCTCCGCCACCGACAGGCGGTTGAAGTCGTCGGTGGTGAAGTAGGAAAGCACGCTGTCGACGGGCGAGTCGAAGATCGATGGCGGCGGTCGCCAGCGCGCATCGACCCACCACCACGCTCCGCCGACGATGGCCGCGGCCGCGATCGCCGATGCCGACCACGCCACCAGGCGGCCGCGGTGCTCCGCGACCCATTCTCCGACGTCGACCTCGCGCATGCGGTCCAGGATGCTCACTGCGCGCCCTCCGGGTCAGGCTCGGGCTCCAGCGCCGCCGTGCGTGCGCTGCCATCCAGGAACACGCCGTTGCGCTCGCTGCCGACGCGGCGGTGGCGGTCCTGGCTGTCGATCAGGAGCGGGAAGCTCGCGGGCTCGCGCTCGAAGAACTCGGTCATGGCCCGGGACTCCGACTCGCGGCGCGCGTTCTCGAGCTGCTGCATCGAGACGGTGGCCGGATCGAAGCTCGCGAGCAGCGTGGCCACGTCCACCTGCACCGCGGGCGTGTAGCGCAGCAGCCCGGGCAGGTAAACGTAGCTGGTGCCGGTGGCGAGCGACTCCTCGTCGTCGTCGGACGGGCACGTCCACGCGGGCGAATCCGCCGGCAGGTAGCCCGCAAGCAGGTTTGGGAGGCCGCCGTCGATCCCGGTGTCGGTGACCACCGGCAGGAACTCGCACATCGGCACGAGGCCGCCGTTCTGCTGCCGCCAGGCGTCGACGCCAGTGAAGCACTGCCGCAGGTTGTTGAGGCATCCGGTGTTGCGGCTCTCGCGCTGGATCGCGCGCGCGCTCGGCACCATGATTCCGATCAGCAGCGCCACGATGGCCACGGTGACCATCAGTTCCACCAAGGTGAAGGCTGCTGTCCGGCGCCCGCGCATCCCCCAATGGTAGGCCCCGGCGGCAGCCGCCGAAAACGTGCTCCGGCAGCCCGGTCGCTCACTCCGCGAACATCGCCTCGACGAACCGGTCCGGGTCGAAGGACTGCACGTCGTCGGGCGTCTCGCCGATGCCGACCAGCTTGACGGGCACGTCCAGCGCGTCGCGGATGGCCAGGACGATGCCCCCCTTCGCGGTGCCGTCGAGCTTCGCCAGGAAGATGCCCGTGACATCGCACGCCGCCTTGAAGGCCGTGGCCTGCGCCACCGCGTTCTGGCCGCTGGTGGCGTCGAGCACCAGGAGCGTCTCGTGCGGCGCCCCGGGGATCTTGCGGGCGATCACGTTGCGGATCTTGGTGAGCTGACGCATGAGGTTGTCCTGCGTGTGCAGGCGACCGGCCGTGTCCACCAGCAGCACGTCCACGCCACGGGCCACCGCGGCGTCGGCGGCGTCGAACGCCACCGCTGCGGGATCGGCACCCGCCGCGCCCTTGACGATGTCCACGCCGAGCCGGCGCGACCACGTCTCCAACTGCGCCACGGCGCCGGCTCGGAAGGTGTCGGCGGCGGCCAAGAGCACCGTCCGGCCGTCGTCGCGCAGGCTCTTGGCGATCTTGGCGACGCTGGTGGTCTTGCCCGCGCCGTTGATACCGACCACCAGCACCACGGTCGGTCGCGCCGGTGCCACCGCGATGTCGCGTGCGCCCGAGCCCAGGCGTGCCTTGATGGCCGTCTTCAGCCACTCCACGGCGTCCTCGCCGCGCGGCACGCGGCCGGCACGGAAGTCCGCGCGGAGACCGGCGCACAGTTCGCGCGCGGCGCGCACGCCGACGTCTGCGGACACCAGCGTCCGCTCCACCTGGTCGATCAGTTCCTCGCTGAGCGTCCGTCCGTGGAGGATCGAGCGAAACCCGGCGCCGAACGCCTCGGCGGTTCGCCGCAGTCCCCGGCGGATGGCGTCCATCGCCGAACGGAACACCTCAGCCCTCCCCCGCGCCGCCCGCACCGGCATGCATGACGCGGTCGAGCACCCCGTTCACGAACTTGCCGCTCTCGGCGGCGCCGAACTCCTTGGCGAGCTCGACGGCGTCGCTCACCACCTTGGGCGCAGGAGCCCCGGTGTGCCGCAGCTCGTACCACCCCAAGCGAAGCAGGTTGCGGTCCACCACCGGCTGACGGTGCGGGGGCCACTCGCGGGCCAGCGCGGCGATCTCGCGATCGGCCTCGTGCCGGTGCTGCCACGCGGCCTGTGCCAACCGCACGCCGCGCTCGACGTCGTCGGGGCGCGCCGCGTCGCCGGCCTCGTCGCCAAGCACGCCGACCAGCGAACGATCGTCGCCGGGAGCGGCCTCGCCGGCCGACGCATCCATCTGGTAGAGCGCCTGCAGCGCGCAGCGCCGCATGGCGAGCGTCACGTCGAGGGCTGCACCGCTCACGACCTGGCCTCGCGAAGCGCGTTCGCCGTGGCGACCGCGGCATCCATGGCCTCGGCGCCCTTGTTGCCCAACGCGCCCCCCGCGCGGGCCTGCGCCTGCTCAAGGGTGTCCACGGTGAGGACGGCCAGGCCCACCGGCTTGCCGCGCGCCACCGAGGAGCGCATCAGGGCTTCGGTCACGGCGTGCCCGAGCACGCGGTCGTGCACCGTCTCGCCGCGCACGATGCAGCCGACTGCCACCGCCAGGTCGCAGTCGCCGCGCGCGAGCGCCGCGTCCACCAGCACCGGAAGTTCGAACGACCCGGCCGCACGGATCAAGCGCATCGATGCCGCCTGCCCGCCCGCGGCGACGAACGCCGCGCGCGCACCCGCCACCAGCGCCGAGGTCACGGCATCGTGATACACGCTGGACACGATCACGGCCCGCAGGCCGCGTGCGTCGGGGGAGATGGCGGGCGTGTCCTTCATGAGCGCCTCGAGCGGGCGCAGGATGCTAGCGGGTGCACCGCTACGATGCCCCGATGCGGACCGTCGCCGGGCGAATCCTCGACGCGTTCAGACTGACGCGGCTCTCGCTCGCGTTCGGGGCCGTCTGCGAGCTGTGGCTGGTGACGCTGGTCACCCGGGCGGACCCGCGGTACGTCCACCTGCCCGTCTACCACATGCCGCTCTGGAAGGCGCTGTCGGCCACCGCGCTGGTCGCCATCGGGCTCTTCGCCTTCGCGGCCAGCCTGAACGACCTGCTCGACGTGCGGCACGACCGGCAGTTCAGCCCCGACCGGCCGCTGGCGGCGGGGCGCATCCGCACGTCGAGCGCGGCGCTCGTGTCGTTCGCGGCGCTGATGCTTGCCGTGGTGTGCTCGAGCGTGCTGGGCGAGGCGGCGCTGGTGCTGACGGTGGCGGTGAGCGCAGGCATCCTCTTCTACGACGCGGTGGCCAAGCACATTCCCTCGCTGGGGATCGCCGTGGTGGGCCTGGTGCATGCCGCCAACATGTTCATCCCGAACTGGACGCTGACCTTCACGCTTCCCGTGTGGTGGTCGATGTCGCACGCGGTGGCGGTGGCGGCCAGCGTGCACCGCATCGAGGACAAGCGCCCGTACTTCGGCACCAAGCGCATCCTGACGCTGGTGGCGGCGTGGATCTTCTGGTCAGCGGTGCTCCTGGGCGGCGGCGCGCTCGCCAGCTCGGGAAGCGCCGGCGGATTCTGGCCGCAGGTCTCCGAAGGCGACCGCATCCTCGGCTCGGGTCCGGTGGGGCTCTTGTGGCCGGCGCTCGCGCTCGCGGGCTTCCTGCTGGTCGTGCGCGCCAAGGTGGCGGGACAGCCCGCCGCCATCGCCACCGAGAAGCTCCGCCGCTACGGCGCCATGTGGCAGGCGGTCAATGCGGCGGCGTGGCTGATGGCGGCCGGCCTTCCGAAGGAGGCATTGGGCATGGCGGTCCTCGCGGTCGCGGGCCTGGTGGCAATGACCATCCTCAAGGAGATCAACGGGCTCTCGGGGCGGCCGATCGGCTGGCGATGATCGCGGTACCCTGCGCCGCGTGACGGCCCGACCTGGACGCAACCGCTGTGCACGACGGGAATCGCCCCGGTTCGTGGCGCGTGCGTGCGCCGCGGTGATCGCCGCATCGACCGCACTCGCCGCCCCGGGACATGCGCAGGACCGGATCGTCGGCGCCCCGATCACCGGTGACCGCCTCGGCGGCTTCGTGCTTCCCACCGAACCGGGCACCTGGGACCTCACGGTGTCGGCCAAGGAGGCCAACGCGTGGAAGGTCGAGACCACACAGCGGCTCTACGTGCGCGGCGACGTCCGCGTGCGCATGGGGGCGTACGACTTCACCGCCGACCGCGCGGTGCTGTGGGTGGAGCGCATCCCGAGCGCGAAGGGCCTGATCACGCAGCTCGCCATCTGGTTCCCGGAGACGATCGAGCCCACGAAGGCCGCCGGGCTCGGCGCCGGCGGCGCGAACCTGTTCGTGACGGCGAGCACCTACGGAAGCGTGTCGCTCTCGGCGATTCTGTTCGACCCGGTGGCCCCCGCGGCGACGCCCGACCTGGCGCGCGCGCAGCAGCGCCTGGCCGCCTACCTCGGCGGCCTCGCCACCGCGCCGCCGCCGATTCGGATCCTTCCCGAGGTGATCCGGCCAACCCCGCCTGCGCCGCCTCCGCCGCTGGTGGTGGGAGGCGTGGCGCCCATGGACCCAAGCGTCGCCGCCGCCATCGAGACGGCATCGCAGCGCTCCGCGGTGCGAGACGTCCTCGAGTTCGCCGACCTGCCGCCTGCCCCGGTGGCACCGGTGCAGCCAGGCCAAGAGTTCGACCCTGCCGCCGACCGCCCGATGGTGGCGCCGGACAGCACCGTGGCATTCGCCGCCGAGGACGTGCACGCAGACGCCTCCACCGACACGGTGCAACTCACCACCGGCGTGGCGATCGACGTCCTGCCTCGGTTCGACGGCGGCGCGACCCGCGCGCTGCAGATGCACGCCGACCGCGCCGTGGTGTTCCTGCGCCCCGGCACGCTCGACGCCCTTCGCCAAGGACCAGGCGAGGTCCGCGCCGACGCCGTGATCGGCGTCTACCTCGAGGGCGACGTCCACGCCACCGACTTCCGGTACGCGATCCGTGCGCGCCGCGCCTACTACGACTTCGCGTCCAACCGCGCCAGCATGGTGGACGGGGTGCTGCGCACCAAGGACCGTCGCGGTGTCCCGCTGGTGGCCCGGGCGCGCGAACTGCGCCAGTACTCCGCCGACCAGTTCCAGGCCGAGGGCGTCAAGGTCTCGATGAGCGAGTTCTTCGAGCCGCACCTCTCGATCGGCGCCGAGCGCGCCACCATCACGCAGACCGAGGCGTGGGACGGCACCGCCACCAGCAGGCTCTCCGCCCGCAACGTGACCTTCAACGCCGGCAAGCTGCCATTCTTCTGGCTGCCCACGTTCGAAGCCGACGGCACCCTTGACCCGCCGATCAGTCGCATCAGCGGCAACTACAACGAGATCACCGGCGCGCAGATTGAGACCCGCTGGCGGCTCTTCTCCCTCCTTGGCCTCGCCCCGCCCCCGGACGTCGACCTGAACGTCGTGGCGCTTGGCTACACCAACTGGGGCGTCGGCTTGGGGCTCGAGGGCAACGTCCTGGGCACCCGGCTCGACCTGCTGGGCATCTACGACTTCCAGAACGAGGAACAGACCTCGGCGGGCCAGCGCCTGGTCTCGCCGAACGCATGGCGCGGGACCGCCGCCGCCGACCGCACGTTCGCGTTCACCGACACCGCCAAGCTGCAGTTGCAGGCGTCGTACGTCTCCGACGAGGCGTTCCTGCAGACCTGGCGCCAGCGCGAGTTCTCCAACAGCACGCAGCGCGAGACGAGCGCGTACTTCGTGGAGACCGAGGAGCGGTCCGAGCTCTCGGTGCTCATCAATACGCCCACCAACGGCGTGATCACCTCCAGCGCGCAGTTGGCGGCCCGGCCGTATCAGGTGCTCAAGTACCCCGAGGCGGCGTACAAGCGATGGGGCGACAGCCTGTTCGGCGACACGATCGCTTGGCAGCAGGAGTACAGCGCCAACCTGATGGCGATTGAGTACGGCACGGGCTCCGCGGCGAGCACCGGCGTGCGCGCCAATGCGTTCAACCTGAACAACCAGCCGATCCCCGGCGGCGCGTACAACGCCAACACCACGCTGACGCAGCTCTACGGTGACCAGGGGTACAACGAGTCGTCCACCGTGCGCCTGTACACGCGGCAGGAGCTCTCGTCGACGTTCGGCGAGAGCGGGTGGAAGTTCACGCCATTTGCCTCGGTCACCGCCATCGGCTACCTCGGCGGCGACATCGAGTCGTACGGCTCGGCGGCCGACTCGTTCCGCGCGCTGGTGGCCGGCGGGTTCCGCAGCAGCGCCGACATCGTGGCCGACCACGACCGCGTCAGCGTGCCGGCACTCGACCTCAACCGCATGCGCCACGTGCTCACCCCGTACGTCAACGGCTGGGCCGGCTGGAACACCGCGCAGAACCTGGCCTACGCCGTGTACGACCAAGAGATCGAGGGCGCCACGGGCAGCGCCGCCATCCAGGCCGGCGTCCGCCAGCGCTTCCAGACCATGCGCGGCGGCCCCGGGAACTGGCAGTCGGTCGACTGGCTGACCGTCGACGCCGGGCTCACCTGGAACGAGTCGGGCGACGACCTTGCGCGCAACTACGAGAGCGGGGCGCGCTACCGGCAGAGCCCGTTCCCCCAGTACTTCGCGTGGCGGCCCGAACTGAGCCAGTGGGGCCGGAACGCCTACGCCAACTTCATGCTGGCGGCCAGCAACACCCTCACGTTCCGCGGCAACGTCACGTACCTGCTGCAGGACTCGCTGCCCGACTTCGGGAGCGGGGCGTTTGGCCTCGACAACGCCGCCCGCGGCTCCCTCGGCGCGAGCATCCAGCACGCCCCGGACGTCACCAGCTTCATCGAGTACCGAGGCATCAACAACTTCGCACCGGAGAACCAGTACGTCTCCGATGCGCTGCTGGCCGGCGGGGTCAGCTACCAGATCGGCAAGGCGTACTCGGCGTCGTTCGTGCCGACCTACGACCTCAAGGAAAACGACTTCCGCGCGTTCAACCTGAACATCGCCCGCGAGATGCCGGACTTCACGCTGCTTGGGTCGTTCGGATACGACGCCATCCAGGACCAGTTCTTCGGCGGAATCAACATCAGTATCGGCGGCGTCAGCGCGCCCGGTGGACTGGTCGGCACCCGGGGCGGACTGCTGAGCCCCGAGAGCGGCGTGAACCGCTGACCGACGCGCGGCGGCGCGGCCGCAGCATCACTCGAACAGCTCGGCTCGGCCTGTGGGCGGCTCGATCCCCAGGTGCAGGAATGCGGCATCCGTGAGCCGACGGCCCTGCCGGGTGCGGGCCAGGAACCCCACCTGCAGGAGGTACGGCTCCACCACGTCCTCGAGGGTCTGGGCGTCCTCGCCGACGCTTGCGGCGATCGCCTCGAGACCGGCCGGCCCGCCGCGGTAGGTGGTGGCCAGCACGCGCATGTAGCGCCGGTCGAGCTCGTCCAGGCCGCGCGCGTCGATCCCCTCAAGCTCGAGCGCACCATCCACGGTGGCGCGGCCCATGCTCCCGTTGCCGCGCACCTGGCCGAAGTCGCGCACGCGGCGAAGCAGGCGAAGCGCCACGCGCGGCGTCCCGCGGCTGCGCTCGGCCAGCGCGTGCAGCGTCTCCGCGGGCAAACCGTCGATCCCCATCAGCCCCGCGGCACGGCGAAGGATCGCCACCAGGTCATCGTGCGGGTAGAAGCCCAGGTTGTGCGCGATGCCGAACCGCGAGCGCAGCGCCTGCGTCAGGAGCCCGGCGCGCGTCGTGGCACCGATCAGCGTGAACGGACGCAGGCCGATCGTGACCACCTTGGAGTGCATGCCGCCATCGACGGTGAAGTCGATGCGGAAGTCCTCCATGGCCGGATAGATGTACTCCTCGACCGCCGTAGGCAGGCGGTGGATCTCGTCGATGAAGAGCACGTCGTGCGCCTGCATCTTGGTGAGCGTGCCGATCAGGTCCGCGGCCTTGGTGAGGGCCGGTCCGCTGGTCACGTAGGCACGCGTGCCCATCTCCGCGGCGATCACGTGGGCGAGCGTGGTCTTGCCAAGCCCCGGCGGGCCGTGGAGCAACACGTGCTCCATGGGATCCGAACGGCCCTTGGCGGCCTCAATCGCGATCCGGACACGCTCCACGAGATCGCGCTGCCCAACGTACTCGCCGATGCGCCCGGGCCGAAGTGCCGCGGTCGACGGCTCGGCATCGGCCGGCACCTCGGCCGCGGAGACGATGCGCTCGCGTGCCACGCCGCTCAGAACTGGACCACCGGTGCATTGCGCTGCGCCGGGTCGTCCACCTGGAAGAAGGGCATGTCCTGGAATCCGAACAACCGGGCCACCAGGAGGGTCGGGAACTGCCGCGCCATCGCGTTGTACGCCTCGGCGGCCCCGTTGTAGCCGCCGCGCGCGCCGGCGATCCGGTTCTCGATCTGCGAGAGCTCGCCCTGCAGCTGCAGGAAGTTCTGGTTGGCCTTGAGTTCGGGATACGCCTCCGCCACCGCCATGAGCCGTGCGAGGGCCCCCGTCAGCCCCTGCTCCGCCTGCAGGCGCTCCTCCATCGAGAGGTTGGGGCGGACCGCCGCAGCGCGCGCCGCGATCACGTTCTCGAGCGTCTGCTTCTCGTGGGTGGCGTAGCCCTTCACGGTCGCCACCAGGTTGGGGACCAGATCGTGGCGCCGGCGCAGTTCCACGTCGATGTTGCTGAAGGCGCCCTGTGCGGCGATCCGGCCGCGCGTCAGCCCGTTGAAGGCGCCGATGCCCCACAGCACGAGCAGCAGCGCCAGGAGCGCGATGCCGCCGACGATGACCAGCGCCAAGAGTCCGATGCCCATTCCGGTGCCCATGCCGAGCTCCTCCTCCGGCGCACGTCGACGCCGCGTCAAGGTGCACGATACCCCACCCGTCAGCGCACACGCACCCCGGCCAGCCGCAACACCGCCCGGTACTCGGTGGCGGTGACCGGGGTCACGCTCAGCCGGTTGCCACGGCGCAGCGCCGCCATGTCCGCCAGGGCCGGTTCCGCGCGAAGTTCCGCGAGCGCCACGACCCGGGGCAGCGCCTGCACGAAGCGGAGGTCGCGCATGATCCAGCGCGGCGCGGCGCGGGTGGAGGCGGGGTCGTGGTACGGACTGCGGGCGTCGAACTGCGTCGGGTCCGGCCGGGGCGGTCCGACCACCTCGGCGATCCCGGCGACGCCCGCCGGGTCGGCGTTCGAGTGGTAGATCAGCACGCGGTCGCCCACGGCCATCGCGTCGCGCATGAAGTTGCGTGCCTGGTGGTTTCGCACGCCCTCCCATCCGGTGACGCCGTCCCGCGCCAGGTCGTCGATGGAATACACCTCGGGTTCGGTCTTGCAGAGCCAGTGGCCAGGCATCTCGCGAGGATATGCTCGGCCGAGATGCGCATCCCGGCCGGCATCCACGCTCGGGCCACGCTGGCGGCGCTCGCCGCGGCCGCCGCGGTGGGCCACGGGGTGGCGCTTGCGGATGCTCGGCGCGACGACCCCGCCCCTGCGCAAGCCCGGCCAGCCGCCGCGAGCAGCAACCCACGCGAGACCGGCACCGCCGACGGACCACCCGCGCCCGTCACCGCTTCCGACGCGGCCCGACGCACCGCCGAGGCGGCACATGCCGAACTGCTGCGCGAGTTGGTGCCCCCTTCCCTCGATGCGGAAGGAATCGCCGCGATCGCGCGATCGCTTGGACTGGATGCTCGCACCGCCGAGGCCGTCGAGCACCATGCTGCCGCCTATCGCACGGCCGTGACCCGCGCCGAGGAGCAGGCCACCGCCGTGGTGCGCGCGCGCCTGGGGTCGGGCTGGCGCACGGTCCCGGGTACGGGCGCCCAGCAGCCGGTGGCGGGGCCGGAGTTGGCGGCGGCCCTTGCGGAGGCCGCGGCGTGGCGCCGGACGCTCTCGGCCGCCGATTCCCAGCTGATCCAGCGCCTGGCGGGCGTTCGGCTCGAAGTCGGTCCCGAAGGTCCGGGGCTCGTTCTCTATCGGCGCACGGTGTCGCGCGACGGACTGCCGATCGACGACCCGATGGCGGGTCTCCGCCTGACCGACCTTCTCGACCTGGCCGCCCCGGAACCAACCGATCGCGCCGCCGTGGCCGCGGCCCTGGAGCCGCAATGGGCACGAGCGGCCGCACTCGCGGCGACTCGCCGCGCCGAGGCCGACGCCGAGGCCGCCGAGCGCGAGGCGCGTCGTGCATCGTGGGGTGCCGACTGGGAACTCACCGCGCCCGAGGCGCTGGTGCGCAGCAGAGGCGAGGAGCTGGCCGCGTTGGCGCGCCGCACGCGGCAGGCCGAGTCCGCGCTGGGCATCGGTAACCGCGAGGCGGTGGCCGCCATGCTGCGCGTGCTCGCCATGCCGGCCGCGGATCGCGTGCGCGAGGCCGTGGATGCGGCCGTCTGGCCGGAACTCTGGGCACCGGAGCGGGCCTTCGAGTCCGCGGTCGAACGCGCGACGGCGGCCGCGGCCGACCCTGCCCTCCACGAGACGCTCGCGAGCGTCCGTGGTGACCTGCTCTTGCGACTCTCGTCCACGCGGCGCGAGACCGTCCTCCGAGCCGAACGCGCCGAACGCACGGCGGCCGCGACCGATGCCGATGAACGCGCGGGCACCACCGCCGATCGACTCCTCGCCGAGCGCGCGCTCGAGGACATGCTCCAGCGTCGCCGCCGCCTGGTGCGCGCGGCGGTGCTGCGCGTGCAGCAATACTGTGCGGGTCACCCCGATGCCGCGCGCCACGCCGCGGCGGCGCTCGCCGCCATCGACTCCATCGACCGTGCCGCCGGCTGGCGCATCCAGGGAATCGACGACCGCCTCGCGGAGCTCGGCCAGCCCGCCCCGGCCGAGGACGCCCGAACCGCCCCCTCGCCCTGATCGCGAAACGCCGGGCTCCCACCGACGCCGCGCGTCAGTTCCAGCTCTGGCCCTTCGGCCACCCGTCGCTGCCCTGGCGCTCGGCCAGCGCCACCAGCCGCTCGAGTTCCAGGAGCGCCTCGCGCACGAGGCACGCGCGCCGGCACGGATCGGGCTCCGAGAGCAGCGCGTACCTCCGGTCGGGATCGCGGATCATCGCGTGCGAGGCCATCCCCAGGGCCGCGCACGACGGCACGGACCCGTCGAAGAGCGCGCGCACTGGCGCAACCGCCGACCACCTCGACATGCGTGGGCGTTCCAGGATCGATCCCACCACGCCGCATGCCCGCCGCACCCGAGACTCCGCGCGACGGACGTCGGGCACGGGTTCGAGCATCGCCATCCGATACGGGCGGCTGACCGTGGGCTCCACCATGCGCACGATCTGCGCCCGCGCGACGCCGTGCAGCACGATGTCGTGCCGACCGTCCGGCAGGGGCACGTGCCGCACGATCCGACCCACGCACACCATGGGCCGAAGCGGCGGCGTGCCCGCGTAGTCGGTGCGCCAGTCGTCACCCTCGAAGGCGGCCATGGCCACCGGAGCCGACTCCGAGAGCGGCGCCGACTCGGCATCGCCGAGCGCATCGCGCACCATGCGGCGGTAGCGCTGCTCGAAGACGTGCAGCGGCTGCAGCGCGTGCGGCAGCAGCGAGACCGAAGGAAGCGGAAAGACCGCCACCGGGTTCGACCAGTCGATGTCCGTCGGTTCGCGCACTCGCCTCAATCGTAGGCGCGGTGGGCGAGCCCCGGCCCCAGCCCTCCCCCTCAGGGATTGCGCGTGCGCAGTTCCGGGGCAGAGACACCGTCCTCGCGGCGGGCGTCGCGGCGGCGCTGGACGACCTCGCGCCAGGCGGACACCAGGCCGGTTCGCTGCAGCGATGCCACGGCGGTGCTTCCCGAGAGGTCGCACTCGGCGGCGGGCACCGTGCCGTCGGAAAGCACCTTCATGCGCCGCCACAGCTCGCGGCGCTGGCTCCGCAGCGGATTCGACCCGTCGGCCAGGCGGTCGGGGTGGGCGTCGCCGCCGCCGTCGTCGCCGAGGAAGCTGCCGGGAGGTTGCTCCAGCGTGGCGGTCCCCAGGTGCCCCCACTCCTGCCAGAATGCCGCCAGGTCCGCCACCGTGGCCGAGCGCCGCTGCATGCGCGGCACCACGAAGGGAAGCCCGAACAGCTCGCGATCGGCTCCGGCCGGGGCATGGCGCAGGTCGAGCAGCCGACGCACGTTGGTCACCGCCTCGTCGTACCGATCGAACCCCATCATCTCGCGGTAGGTGTGCGCGCACGCGGCGTGCAGTTCGACGCTGACCACGTCGACGCCCGCCTCGGCCAGCCGCTCGATGTCGGCGGCGCCGGCCAGCAGCTCGGTGCGCACGTGCACGGCACGGGCCCCGGCCTGCCGGGCCATGCGGACGAACTCCGGAAGCTCCGGGTGCCGCAGCGGGTCGCCGAGGCCCGCGAACGTCACGACCACGTCGCGCGCCGCACCCACCTGCCCCAGGATCCGTTCCAGGAGCGCGCGCGTCAGCGGGGTCCGCTGGACCGTGCCGTACCGATGCGGGCTGGCGACGCCGTTGGCGAATCGCCCCGTGCATGCCTCGATCACCAGGTGCTGCGGAGCGAACGTCGGCGGCGCCGCGTACTGGCGCTCCAACGCTGGGATGACCTCGGCCCAGCCCGGCTGCGGACCAGCATGCTCAGGCAGGATCGGCTCGATGCCCCGGCGCATCCGGAGCTTGGCGCGCGGCGAGTCGAACACGGCGCGCACCGTGGCGATCCGCGCGGCGAACGGCGCGTGCACCACCCAGCGCGGGGCGCCGCGCAGGTCGTAGTTCCATCGCCCGCGAAGCCCGGCCATCGCGCCGACCGTGGCACCCGGTCCGCGTTCGGCCAGGAAGCGCGCGGCCTCGAGCCCCACGCAGCACGGCGACAGCCCCGGCGGCCCGTCCCCGAACACCACCCCGCGCCGACCGATCGCGTCGAACCGGGCCGCCACGTCCACGATGCCGGCGCCGCCGTCCACCAGCACCATCGGCCAGTCCGCACCGACCACCAGCGCCCCGTCGAGCCGGCGCGCTTCCAGCAACGCCGCCAGCGCGCGGGGCGCGATCATCTCGTCGAAGACGGTCGTTCCGCCGATGCCACCGCCCCACGCGGAATCGGCCCAAAGCCTGCTCACGGCGATGGCGTGCGCCACCGGGCCGGCGAGCGGTGCGGTGGCCTGCTCCACTTCCACCGGCACGCG
>JBJOIF010000167.1:0-6929 GCA_046047335.1 Planctomycetota bacterium
GTGGCGTGCGCGAGCATGCGCCGCATCTCGTGGCCAATGCGCTCGCGGCTCACCGCGCGCAGGTCATGGGCCACGCGCCGCACGGCGGCCTCGGTGGCGGGGTCGACGGACAACGAGAAGCGCGCCGCAAAGCGCACCGCACGAAGCGCGCGGAGGCGGTCCTCGGACAGCCGCGCGTCGGGATCGCCGATCGCGCGGAGGATGCGCCGCTCGAGATCGGCGCGACCGCCGACGTGATCGATGACGGCACCGGTCTCGGGGTCCTCGAAGAGGCCGTTGATGGTGAAGTCGCGGCGCATCGCATCCTCGCGGTCGTCGCTGAAGCGCACCCCGTCGGGCCGGCGTCCGTCGACGTAGGAGCCGTCGGCGCGGAACGTGGCCACCTCCACCGTGCGGCCGCCGTGCCGCACGAGCATGACGCCGAACGACTCGCCCACGCCGATCGCGCGCGGGAAGGCGGCGCGCACCTGCTCGGGGACTGCATCCGTGGCCACGTCGTAGTCGGCGGGCTCGAGGCCAAGCAGCTGGTCGCGGACGCACCCGCCCGCAAAAAGGGCACGATGTCCGGCGTCACGAAGCCGACGCGCCACCCACGCCGCCGCGGCGCGAGCCGGGATCGGCGCGCCGTGTTCGCCGGCCTCGCCGGTCACGCGCCCTGCTCCCAGTACGGGCGGTCGGCGGGCCCGGGCGGCGGGAAGCGGCCGCCGCTGCGCTCGCGCAACCGGGTGCGGCAGCGCATGCGGAGCTCCTCGATCCGGCGTCGGAGCCGCTCGAGCAGGACCTCGCCTCCCTCGCGCGCCCATTCGCGCACGACGTCGGCAGGAATCGGCTCGCCAACCTCCACCTCGATCCACCCGGTGGGTGCCGGCAGCGAACGCCCCTTCGGCCACGCGTCGCGTGCGCCCTCGATCGCCATGGGCACGATCGGAACACCGGCCTTCCGCGCCAGCAGCGCCACGCCGGGCTTGAACGGCTTGGTGCGGCCGTCCTCGTTGCGCGTCCCCTCGGGGAACATGAACACGCAACGGCCCGCCGCCAGCTGCTCGAGCGCCGTGCGCAGCGCGCCGGTGTCGCCCGAGCCGCGCTCGATCGGCACGGCACCGAAGCTGCGGATCAGCGCCCCGAACGGCGCGAAGCGGAACAGGCTCTTGCGCGCGATGATCGTGTAGGGCCGGTCGAGGATGACGCTTCCGCAGATGGGCGGGTCGAGGAAGCTCTGGTGATTGCTCACCACCAGGATTCCCCCGGAGCGCGGCAGTCGATCCCGGCCAGTGACGCCGAGGCGATACGCCACCCGGAACCCGGCGAGCAGCGAGGAGGCGCAGGCCGTGTACCACGCCACGCTGAGGGCGCCACGCCCGGGGGCACGCCGCTCGGCCTCGCTGCGCGAGAGGAACCTCATGCCGTCTGCGCCGCGCGCGGCGGCGCCAAGAGCGCGGCAGGGACAGCCGCGCGCACGCGGCGCTCGAGTTCATCGACCACCTGCCCCAGGTTCAGCCGGCTGGTGTCGATGCGCTGCGACTCGTCCGGGCAGGTCAGCGGGCCGTCGGTGCGGGTCTCGTCGAGGCGGTCGCGGCGCTGGATCGCCTCGAGGACGGCGCGGTAGTCCGCGGGCCGGCCCTGCGCACGCATCTGCTCCACGCGACGCTGCGCACGCACCTCGGGATGCGCATCGAGGTAGAAGCGGACCTGCGCATCGGGGAACACCACGGATCCCTGGTCGCGCCCCTCGGTCACGAGCCGGGGGTGGGTGCGTCCGATCTCGCGTTGGGCGCGCACCAGCGCGGCACGCAGCGCCCCCTGGCGCGCCACCACGCTGACCACGGTGTTGACGTCGGCGTCACGGATGCGTTCGGTCAGGTCGCGGTCGCCGAGCAGCAGCCGTGGCGGACGGCACGACCAGTCGAAGGTGAGTCCGGCCTCGGCGATGCGCGCCGCCAGCGCCTCGCCGTCGTCGGCCGGCACGCCCTCATCGATCGCCACCACGGCCGCCGCGCGGTACATGGCCCCGGTGTCGAGCACCTCAAGCCCCAGTCGGTCGGCCAGGCGGAACGCGACGGTGCTCTTGCCGGTGCCCGCCGGGCCGTCCATCGTCACGATGACGCCCGCGGGCCCGCTCAATCCGCCTCCTCGACGGCGTCCTCGGCTTCCTCGGTCACGTCCACGGGATCGATCAGCGCGGCGAGCAGGTCGCGGGCCCGGTCGATGTTGCCCACGGGGTCGGTCTTGGCCCCGTAGTCGATGCACATGGTGCTCTGGTAGCCGGCGGCCTCGGCGGCGCCGAACAGCCGGGCGAGGTCCCAGGCCTCGTGGGCGCCCGACTTGGTGAAAGCCTTGACGGTGGCCTCCATCGCCTGGGCGTACGGGGCGAGCCGCCGCAGCGCATCCACGGGGTCCTTGGTGGACGCGGCGTGCGCGAACGTGGGCATGCTGCCGATGCGGAACCCGCCGATCTTCTTGATGAGGTCGGCGATGCGCACCGGGTCACCCGCCGTGCCGGTGCCGGGCCGGATCAGGAGATGCGTGTCGAACCGGTCGAGCGACGCGAGCGCACGCTTGACGGAGGCCGCGAACTCGATGAACCCATCGTCGGCCTCGGGAATGGAGGCGAGCTCGATGGCCACGCTCGGGGCGCCGAGCTTGCTGGCGGCCAAGCCCAGGCGCCCGACCCGCTCGGTGCTCTCGGCGGCCGACGCGCGGAAGTCGAGGATCCGCTCCTCGACCAGCACCAGGATCGGACAGCGCGCCCGGTCGGCGCGGTCGCGCAGGCGTTCGAGGTCCTTGACCGCCATTCCCTTCAGGAAGGGCGCGTTGACGTTGAGGCCCTTGATCCCCAGCACCTCGGCGACGTAGTCCGGCGCGTCGTGCGGTGCCAGCGGCACCTTGTCGCGCTTGACGAACTGGAGCGACCGGGTGGAGAGCGTGAGCAGCATGGAGTGGGGCGTGGCCGGGGAACCGGCCCAATCGGATCGTACACCGAGGGCTATCATCCCCGCCTCCGAGCGCCGGACGAAGCCCGCGCACGGTCCAGCCCGAGAGCCCAGGAGCACACGCCGCCATGCCGACCCCCGCCAACTGCCGCATCAGCGACACGCACGAATGGTTCCGCCCCGAAGCCGACGGCTCGGTCACCATGGGCATCACCCAGCATGCGGCGGACGCGCTGACCGACATCACGTTCGTGCAGATGCGCGCGCCCGGCACCGCGGTGACCGCCGGCGGCACCGTGGGCGAGGTGGAGAGCGTGAAGACCAGCAGCGAGATCTACGTGCCGTTCGCCGCCACCGTGGCAGCCATCAACGACGCCGCGCACAAGGACCCGTCGCTCCTGAACAGCGATCCCTTCGGCGCCGGCTGGCTGGTGCGCTTGTCGGGGTGCGACCTCTCCACGGCCACGGGCCTGATGGACGCGGCGGCGTACGACGCGAAGCATGGCCACTGACGTCCGCGCGGGCGCGACGGGCGGCCCCGGGGGGACCGCCGTGGGCGCCGGGCGGGCGTTCGTCCGCGCCCGGGGCGTGCACAAGGCCTATCGCACCGGCGAACGCTCCGTGGCGGCCCTGCGCGGTGCCGACCTTGAGATCTCCGAGCCGGGCTTCTACGCCATCATGGGGTCCTCCGGCAGCGGCAAGAGCACCCTGCTGCACCTCCTGGCGGGGCTCGATCGTGCCGACCAAGGGGAGATCGAGGTGGCCGGCGCTCGCATTGACCTGCTGGACGAGCACGGACTGACGCTGCACCGGCGCACGCGCGTGGGGGTCGTCTTCCAGCAGTACAACCTGCTGCCGACGCTCGACGCCGTCGAGAACGTGATGCTCCCCGGCGTCCTCGACGGTCGCCCGCGGGCGGCGCTGCGCACCCGGGCGCTCGAGCTCTTGGCGACGCTCGGCCTCGCCGAACGCGCGGGCCACCGGCCGGAGGCGCTTTCGGGCGGCGAGCAGCAGCGGGTGGCGATCGCCCGCGCGCTGCTGTTCGAGCCGCCGGTGCTCTTCGCCGACGAGCCGACGGGCGCCCTCGACAGCGCCAACAGCGAGCGCATGTGGCGGATGCTGGACGGGCTGGCGCGCGACCGCGGCATGGTGGTGCTCATGGTGACCCATGAGCCGGCGGCGGCGGCGCACTGTCGGCACGTGTTCGTGATCCGCGACGGCGTCGTCGCGGGAGGATTCGAAACGAAGGGACTCGATGCGGGCGACCTGGTGGTTCGCGCTGCAGGGCTTGGCGGCCCGGCGAAGTAGGACCGCGCTGCTGGCGGCGGCGGTCGCGCTCTCGAGCACGCTCGTGGCGGCGGTGGCCTGCGGCCTCGAGACGGCGCGCGGGAACGCCGAGGCCGGGCTGCGGCGCTCGATCGGCGACGCGGACGCGCGCCTCGTCAACCGCTTCGGTGCGGCGTTCGACGCGGCCGAGGCCGACCGGGTGCGCGCCCTGCCCGACGTCGATGCCGTGGGCGTCAGCCTCGGCGGCTCGCTCAGCCTGGTCCGTACGGACGGCGCGACCGATGCCGAGGGCCGGCCGCGGCGCACCGTGGCGCAGGCGCGCGGCCTGGAGTCCGGGGGCGACGAGCGCTTCCGCAAGCAGCGGATGCGCGAAGGCCGGCTGCCCCGGGAAGCGGGCGAGATCGCCATCGACCCGCTCACCGCGCGGGCGCTCGACGCCGGACTCGGTGCCGCGCTCGAGGTGCAGCGGTTCGGCGAGCCGATCGCGCTGCGCGTGGTCGGCATCATCGACCGCGCCACGCTCGGCGCGCTGCAGCGACCGTTCGTGATCGTCGAGCGCGCGACGCCGGTGGACGCCAACGGCAGCGACGAGGCGAGCTCCGTGCTCGTGGCGCTGCGGGCCGGCACCGACGTGCCCGCCTGGGTGGCCCGCCACGCGCCGGCCTTCGAGGAGCCGCTGTCGCTCGAGGCGAGCGAGCTGTTCACCTCGGGGTTCGACCGGCAGATGCAGGCCATGCGGCTCGGCTTCGTGCTCGTCAGCCTGGTGGCCTTCATGAGCTGCGCGTTCATCGTCGGCACCGGGATGACCACCGCCGTCGCCGAGCAGCAGCGCGAACTGGCGGTGGCGCGGTGCGTGGGCGCGAGCCGCGGCCAGGTGTTCATGAGCCAGGTCTGGGCAGGCGTGATCCTCTGCGGCGCGGCGGGCGCGGTCGGCGTGCCGATCGGCCTTGGCCTGGCGGCACTGCTGCGCTGGTGGTTCAGCGACTGGCTGGAGGACGGGTTCTTCCTGAGCGGATGGGGCGTGCTGCTCGCGATCGCCGGGAGCATCGTGGCGGGGGTGGGCGGCTCGCTGTGGCCGGCGTGGCAGGCGGCGCGCACCAGCCCGCTGGCGGCGCTGCGCCCGCGGGCCGAGGCGCCGCGGCTCGCGGGGATCGCATGGCTCGCCGCGGCGGGTGCCGCGTGCATCGGTATCCAGTTGGCGCTGCTGGCGGCGGTCCCCGGCCAGCAGGCGCGATTCTGGTCGTACGCCACGGTGGGACTGCCGCTCATCCACGCGGGATGGTTCATGCTGGCGGTGCCGGTGCTGTGGGTCGCCTCGGCGGCGCTGGCGATGCCCCTCGAACGCGCGCTGCGGATCCCGCGCGGGCTGCTTTCGGGCGCGGTCCGGCAGGCCCCCTACCGCCTGGGCTTCACCGCGGGCGCCCTCATGGTGGGCGTGTCGATCCTCACGAGCACGTGGACCAACGGCACTGCCGTCGTCCGCGACATCAGCGAGCGCGTGCGCATCTCGGACGGGTTCGTCTTCAAGGCCAACGGCATGACCGTCGCCGAGCAGGATCGCCTGCGGGCGCTCCCGGGGGTCATGGGCACCGTGCCGATCGGCTACCTGCCGCTCAAGGTGATCGGCGAGACGGTGTTCGGCGTGGAAGGCATCGCCACGCCCAACGTCGTGTGCATCGGCTTCCCGCCGGACGAGTTCCTCGAACTGAACCGGCTCGATTGGCTTGAGGGCTCGCCCACGTCGGCGCTGCCGAAGCTCCGCAGCGGCGAGGGAATCCTGGTGGCCAAGGAGTTCCTCGTGGCGCGCGGCAAGCGGCCCGGCGACCGGATCCGCCTCGGCGGCGGACGCACCGAGAAGGAGTACGAGATCGTGGGCGTGGTAGGCGCCGCCGGCCTCGACGTCGCCGTGCAGTTCTTCGGCATCCGCAGCGTCTACACCGAGAACGCGGTGAGCTGCGTCTTCATGGACTTCGACGAGGTGGCGCGCAGCTTCGGCAGCCGCGACGCGTTCATCCTCCAGGTGGACGTCGACGACGCGAGCCCAGCCGAGGCGGACGCCGCGCTGGGCGAACTGGTGACCGACGCCGTGCCGGGCGCCGTCTTCGCGAGCGGCCGCGCCATCCGGCAGGCGATCCTGCAGGTCGGCGATCGTGTGCTCGCCATCACCAGCGCCATCGCGTTCGCGGCGCTCGCGCTGGCCTGCTTCGGCGTCGGCAACGTGGTGGCGGCGAACATCGGCGCGCGGCGCTTCGAGTACGGCGTGCTCCGCGCGACGGGCGCGACGCCGGGACTGCTGGCGCGGCTCGTGCTCGGCGAGGTGGTGCTGCTGGCGCTCGCGGGGGCCACGGTGGGCACGGGGCTCGGACTGCACCTGGCCCGCATGGGCATGCTCTGGCACAAGGAACTCGGTGGGCAGGAGATCGGCTTCGACCCGCCGGTGGGACCGATCGCCATCGGCTGGGCCGTGGTGGCCGCCATGACGCTGGCCGCGGCCCTGCCAGCGGTACGCGGCCTCATGCGGCGCAGCGTGCGCGAGCTGGTGGCGTAGGCGCGGGCGGGCGCCGCCCTACGATTGCCCGCATGTTCCGCCTCCACAGCCCCTACCGGCCCATGGGCGACCAGCCCGAGGCCATCGGCCAGCTGGTGGACGGCTTGGCGCGCGGCGAGCGGCAACAGACGCTCCTGGGGGCCACGGGCACGGGCAAGACCTTC
>JBJOIF010000168.1:0-9393 GCA_046047335.1 Planctomycetota bacterium
GAAGGCCAGCAGCGATGCGGTGTTCTGGGCGATGCCGATGCCGGTGTCGCCGACGGCCCGCAGCACCGGTGGGCCGTCCAGGAGCAGCAACACCGCCGGGCGGTCCACGACCTGGATGGTGGGTGCCGCCGTCGAGAGCACCGGACCGCGTTCCGCACCGCGTGCGCGGGCCACTCGCATGGCATGCATGACGTCGGCGCGGTTCACCGTGAAGTGCACGCCGAACAGCATGGTCTCAAGTTCGGTGGCCGCGGCATCGGCGTTGCGCCCGTCGGCGAAGCTCGCCCGGGTCACCTGCAGGTCGGACAGCTCGATCAGGCCGGCTGGGCCGTCATGGTCGACGTCGGCGGTGAAGAACAGCACGCCGTAGGCGATGCCGGCGGGCGACGGGACGGTCGTGGGTGCATCGGCCGAGCTGGCGGCGGGTACCGCAGCATCGCTGGCGGGCAGGCCAGCGGCGGCCACCACGCTGAACGCGCACCGGGCGCTGGCGCGCGTGGCGGTGAGCGATTCGAGCTGCGGGGCGTAGAGCGTGTAGGTGCTGCCGTCGGCGGTGGCGGTCTGCGGCCACAGGCTCTCGCCGTCGTCGTGTTCGGGCGCGGGCGGGGCATCGGCGGTGGGAGTGGCCGCCGCGGGCGCGGGCGGTGCGGCGGGCGCGGGACCGGGCGTACCGTCCAGTGCGGAGGACGTGGACGATGGCGCCTCGGCGGCCGGCGTCATGGCGGGCTGCTGGGTCGGCGCCGGGCGCGATGCCGGTGGAAGCCGCTCGACGGTCCGGGGTGCGGTGGCCGGCGCCACTTGGGGGCCGATGGGGGCGGGGCGTGTGGTGGCCCAAGCGACCGACGCCTCGAACGCCAAGACGCCCATGCCAATGATGGCGGCGCCCCGGGCGGAGAACGGTCGGACGGCGGCAAAGGCAACGGTGGGTCGTCCGGTCATGGCTGTGGCAGGGTAGCCCCGCCTGGTGGTTCCTCCGTGCGTGCGCGGCTTGACGGGGCGGCCCACACTGTATACCCTAACAGAAACCGTACAACGAGGTGAATGCCCATGGAACACGCTGCATGGAAGGACCGCATGGAGGCCATGGCCCCGGCATGGAACACCCACGCCGGGCAGGTTCCGCTTGGCTGGCCCGAAGCCGATGCCGCGCTCGGTGGCGGCCTGCCGCGGAGCGGCCTGCACGAATGGTGGGGCGAGCAAACGCACGTCCGTGCCGTGCTGGTGCATGCGGCGTGGCGGCTCCTGCTGGATGCCGATCGCCGCGGCGTCCGTTCCTGGGTGGCATGGATCGGCGGTGAGGCATGGCCCCAGCCCGAACACCTGGTGCGCGGGACGCGGGCGTGGTTGGCGAGGATGTTCGGAGGAGCCATCGAAGCCGGTGCGGGCGGGTGCATGCGTGCGTGGCCGCACCAGTGGCCGGACGCACGCATGCATGAGCGCTCGATCATGGTGGACGTGCCCGAGGGCGATCGCGGTGCGCGACTGTGGGCGGTGGAGCAGGCGGCGCGTTGCCGTGGTCTGTGCGCGGTGATTGCCGATGCGCGTGGGTTCGATATGGCCGCCACGCGGCGCCTGCAGTTGGCGGCACGCGACGTGCCGGTGCTGGCGTGGGCGGGTCCGGCGCGACGGCGCTCCGGCGCGAGCGCCGCGGCCACGCGATGGTCCGTCGAGGAGGATCCCGGGCCGCGCCCCATCCCGTGGTTGCGCGGTGCGCATGCGTTGGCCGAACGCATTCCACCCGAGCCCGCGTGGTGGGTTCGCCTGGAGCGTGCGCGCGGGCGCGCCGTGGATCCGTCGTGCATGCCCGTCGATCGTGCCGTCGCGTCGTGGCAGTGGGAAGGCGTGGCGGAGCCGCCGGCTGCGGTGCAGCGCACGGTGCAACGGCGCGCCCGGCGCGTGGCCGAGGCGATGCAACGCACGGTGGATCGATCGGGCGGTGCATCCGCGGTGCGGCCACGCGCAGCGGCACCCGATGCCGTCGGCGCGACGGCATCGCCGTCCCTCCCGCCCCGACGCCTTGGCCGCGGCCGCGATCGCATGACCAGCCGGGGCGAGCGATGGGCCGTGCACGTCCGTGACGGCCTCGACAGCGATCGTGCCGCGTGAGGTGCCATGGCCCGGACGGTGTCGTGGTTCATGGCGGTGGTTCCCGTGCGATGGTCGGTGGACCGCGCGAGGGCGCACATGCGGCGCACCACGTCGGTCGTTGCGCCGAATGTCGTCGCGCCGACGCTGGTGGTGTCCGTGCAGGGCGGTCGCGGTCGCGTGATCGATGCCTGCGCGCGTGCCGTCGCGTGCGGCGTTCGTCCGGGCATGGCCTTGGCCCACGCGCGCGCATGCTGCGGCGAGGTGACGGAGGTTGCACACGATCCCGGACGCGACGCGCGTGCGTTCGGGCGCTTTGCCGTGTGGAACCTGCGGTGGACGCCGCGCGTCCATGCCTGGCACGATGCGGCCGGGGAAGCTTCGCCGCGACCCTTCGTGCTGCTCGACGTGCGCGGGTGCCTGCGCGTCCATGGTGGGGCGCCCCGGCTTGCCGACCGCATCCGAAATGCCTTGGCCGCGCACGGCATCGAGCATGCGCTCGCGGCGGACGCGGTGGCGGGCATCGCCGTGGTGCGTGCCACAGCGATCGCGAACGCCATGGCGGCGGGATCAACCGTGGTCGACCCGGCCATCGCGTGCGCGCCGATCGACGACCTGCCGATCGAGGCGCTGCGGATGCCCGGCGAGGCAATCGACGGGCTGCGCGAGGTGGGCATTCGCACCGTGGGGCATCTGCGGGCCATCGGCCGCGATGCGGTGGTGAACCGGTTCGGTCCCGAGGCCATGCGATGCATGGATGTTGCCACCGGCATCGAACCGTGGCCGTTCATGCCGATCCGTGCGCCGGATCCGGTGGAGGCGGAGTTCCGGTTTGCGTCGCCGTGCGCCTGCCGTCACGCCGTGGAGCAGGCCGTGCGCGCGTCGCTGGAGTCGCTCGCCGTTGAGCTGCGCCGCCGTGGGCGTGGCGTCCGCGCGCTGGACGTGCGCATCGAGGGCGTGGGACTGCGGCGGGTGTGCGGTGCGGTGCACCTGGGCGTGGCGGTCGACGATGCAGCGCACCTGTGGACGGTGCTGGGTCCACGCATCGAGCGGCTGCACTTGGGGCGCCATGAGGACGGACAGGGCATCGAGCGCATCCTGTTCCGCGCCGCTCGCCTCGGTCGGGTGGCCGTGCACGAGCCGGGACTCCATGCAGCGGATCGGTCGCCTTCGGGCCCGTCGCCGGCGGTGGATGCGGAACGCGAGGTGGCGTTGCTGGTCGATCACTTGCGTGCCCGGCTCGGGGACCACGCTTGCCGACGGCCGTGAGCACGGGCGCACATCGGTACCCTTGCAGGGTGCCCCGGCTCCCCATGGCCATCTATGCCTGCACCGTCGGCGCGTGCGCCGCGGCCTGCAACCCCTTCGTCGAGAACTACCGCGGCGAACGATGGCCGCCCGTGCCCCGGGCCACCGTGCTCGAGCAGCCTCCGGCCACCGACCAAGCCGATCGCATCGGCACCAGCGAGTTCCGGTCCACCGACATCGCCATCGACGGCCGCCTCGCCGCCGAGGCGGCACGCGCCGTCGGCGCCGACCTGGTGACGTGGGGCGCCCGTTCCGAAGGCCAGCAGACCGTCGTCGAGGCCGACCCGATCTACCTGCGCAACCCCGCGGACCGCGGCACGTTCGCCACCTACGTGGCGGTGCCGCGGAGCACGCACGTGTGGCTGTTCCGGGCCGAGTTCTTCCGATCGCGCCCGGGGGTCACCGTGTCGCCGGCACCGCCTGCGGTACCGGCGCCTGCCGGGCCGACGGCGGGGCCACCTTCGGCCGTTCCCAGCCCACCTCCAGCCGAGCCTGCGGGCCACGGAGACCTTCCTTCTCGCCCGCCGGGTACGTGACCCACTGGGTGGGCAGCCGCAGGGCATCGGGCCCCGCATGCGCCACGGCGTCCATCAGCAGGCTGCGGATGCGCTGCTCGGTGTCGCGGCCCATGTAGCCCATCTGTACGAGTCGGCCGGTGGCTTGGTCGATCGCCAGGTTGGTGAGGTTGCCCTCGAACCAGGTGGTCACGTAGTCGCACATCGCATCGCCAAGGCGCCCCTCGCCGTTCTTGATGGCCAGCAGCCCGGCCTCCGGGCGCAGGCGCGCGCGCAGGATCGCCCACGGCTGCCGATTCATGCTGCGCGCGAACGCCGTGCGGCGCGTGCCCTGCAATTCGGTGAGCACTCCACCGGCGCGAAGCGTCGCGCGGTCGGGGGTGAGGATGATCTCGTACTCGATGGGGGCCATGGCCGGATCGCCAACCGCCCGCCACACGTCCAGGCGGCGCATCGACTGCGGGCCGGTGATCTCCAATGCCTCGGTGCGATCCCACTCGCGGCCACCGGACATCACCCGCTCGGAGGTCACGGACCGGAAGGTGTCGGCGCGCGCCACGGCGTCACGGCCGCCCGCCCAATCCACCCATCGGTCGAGCGCCGCCAGTCCGGCGGCCTGCGCCTCGGGTGAGGCCTGGGGCAGCTGGTCGTACGGCTCCATGTAGAGCCGCGGTTCGGCGCGGAACGCCTGCATGCACTGGTCCGACGCGAAGAAGTACAGCATGCCGTCCTGCAGCATGTGCCGGCGCGCATCGCCAAGGCCGCCGAGCGGGCCCATGCGGCCGCACGCCCCCGCGTCGATGGCGGCGTAGGCGACGGGATCGCGCAGGAACACGTCACGCGTGTCGGCGGACTCGAACAGGTAGGTGTTGCCCTCGAACGCCACGGCAAAGTCGCGCGTGCCCTCGACCGTGGCGCCGCCCTTTAGGCGGACCGGGTCGACCGTCATGGTGCGCTCGGGCGCCGTGGGCGCATTGGCGGGGATGACCATGGGGACCGCCTGCGGTGCCGCCAGGGCGATGACCGCTGCCAAGACTGCGTGGGGAAGCATGGCCCCAAAGTATCAGCCCCCGGATTCCATGCAGAGGCATGGCAACGGGGCGCACTGCATACCTAACATACACCGTACACATGGGCGCGTCCACCCCATTCTGCGAGCTGGCGGCCGCCAGCAACTTCTCCTTCATGGAGGGGGCGAGCCACCCCGAGGAACTGGTGGCCCGCGCTGCATCGCTCGGGATGCCGGCCATTGGGATCGCCGACCGCCACACGATGGCGGGCGTGGTGCGGGCGCATGTCGCCGCACGCGAGCACGGCGTGCGCGTGGTGGTGGGGACGCGCGTCGAGATGCTGCTGGATCCACAGGGCGGCCCGGCGCGGCTCGAACTCGTGCTCCTGGCGCAATCGCCCGAGGGCTACGCGCGCCTGTGTCGGCTGCTGACCCTGGGCAAGCGCCGCAGCGGATGGACGGCGGATCTTGACGGCAGTGCACTGGCGATCGGTTCGGGCGTGGACACGCGTACGTCGGCCCGCGATGCCACCGCCTGCCGCCTGTGGCTCCATGACCTGGTCGATGCCTCGGTGCAGGCGCTCGGGGTCGGCGAGCCCGGCGTCGGCGGCGAGCGCCGTCCCGACGCCCCGCGGCCGCTTGCACCCACGGCCATGCCCGGGGTGCATGCGGTGGTCATGCTGCCCGATGACCAGTCCATCGTGGATCCGCGCGTGCTCGAGGCCCTGCACTGGCTGCGGCGGGCCTTCGACGACGACCGCCTCTCGCTGGCCCTGGTCTCCCGGGGCGGTCCCGATGCCGCGCTGCGTCTGCTGCAGTCGCAGTGGCTGGCCGAGGAGGCGGGGATCCCGCCCATGGCCAGCAACGATCCGCGCTGCCATGATCCGTCGCGACAGCCGCTGCAGGACGTGCTCACCGCGATCCGGGCGCGCTGCACGATCGACGAGCTCCGGCACCTCCGGCAGCGGGCCGATGTGGATGCCGCGCACGGGCGAGCCTGGCCCGGGCCGTGGCTGCAGCACGATGACCGGCATCACCTCGTGGGCGCGGATCGAATGGATCGCCTGCTGCAGCAGGTGCCCAACGCGGTCCGTCGCGCGGCCATGGAGCGATCCGCGGAGGTTGCGGCGCGCTGCGCTGGGTTCGACCTGTCGATGCTGCGCTACCGCTACCCGGCGGAGTCGGTCCCGGCTGGGACGTCCGCCGACGGGCACCTGCGCGATCTGGTGGAGCGCGGCGCGCGGGAGCGGTGGCCCGAGGCCGACGGCGGGGTCCCCGCAGCCGTGCGCGCGCAGCTGGAGCACGAGCTCGCGATCATCGCCGACCTCGACTATGCGCGCTACTTCCTGACCGTGCACGGCATCGTTGCCTTTGCGCGCGGGCGCGGCATCCTCTGCCAGGGCCGGGGTGCGGCGGCCAACAGCGCGGTGTGCTACTGCCTCGGGATCACCGCGGTGGACCCGTCGCGATCGTCGATGCTGTTCGAGCGCTTCATCAGCCGCGAGCGCGACGAGCCGCCCGACATCGACGTCGACTTCGAGCATGAACGCCGCGAGGAGGTCATCCAGCACGTCTATGCCACCTACGGCCGGGCGCGCGCCGCGCTCTGTGCCGAGGTGGCATGCTGGCGCGGCCGCAGCGCGATCCGCGACGTGGGTCGCGCCCTGGGCATGCCCGAGGACATGCTCTCGATGCTCTCGTCGGCCGCCGACTGGTGGGGCGAGGGCGAAGGGATCGGCGACCTCGGCGACGATCGGCGTCGTGCGCATGCGCTCGACGCTGGACGCGGCATGGACCGCCTGCGTGAACTCGGCATGGATCCGGGCGATCCAGGCCTGCGTCGGCTCTTCACGCTGGCGGGAGGGCTGCTCGGCTTCCCGCGTCACCTGTCGCAGCACGTCGGCGGATTCGTCATCACCGACGGCCCGCTGTGCGAGCTGGTCCCGGTGCGCAACGCCGCGATGGACGGTCGCACGGTGATCGAGTGGGACAAGGACGACGTCGACGCGATGGGCATGCTCAAGGTGGACATTCTGGCGCTCGGCATGCTGACGGCCATCCGCAAGGCCATCGACCTCTGCAACGCGCATCCGGCGGATGGTGTGCCGGCCGCACTCGAATACCGCACCGTGCCCGCGGAGGATCCTGCCACCTACGAGATGATCAGCCGCGCCGACACGGTGGGCGTGTTCCAGATCGAGAGCCGCGCCCAGATGAGCATGCTGCCCCGGCTGCGGCCGCGCTGCTTCTACGACCTGGTGATCGAGGTGGCGATCGTCCGCCCCGGCCCGATCCAAGGCGACATGGTGCATCCCTACCTGCGGCGCCGCGACGGCACCGAGCCGGTGGAGTACCCGGACGAAGCGGTGCGCGCGGTGCTCGGCCGCACGCTCGGCGTACCGCTCTTCCAAGAGCAGGCCATGGCGCTCGCGGTGGTGGCCGCAGGATTCACCCCCGGCGAGGCCGATCGGCTGCGCCGGGCCATTGCCGCGTGGCGGCGCAACGGCAACCGCATCGCCGAGTTCGGCGTGCAGTTGGAAGAGGGCATGCTGGCGCGCGGGTACACGCGCGAGTTTGCCTGCCGAGTCTTCCGCCAGATCCAGGGATTCTCCGGCTACGGATTTCCAGAGAGCCACGCGGCCAGCTTCGCGCTCCTGGTCTACGTGTCGGCATGGATCAAGCGGCACCACCCCGCGGCATTCCTGGCATCGATCCTGAACAGCCAGCCCATGGGTTTCTACGCCCCGGCGCAGCTGGTGCACGACGCGCGTGCGCACGGCGTGGAGGTCCGGCCAGTGGACGCGGTCCGCAGCGCGTGGGACTGCACGCTGGAGTCGGCCGGCGCGGTGCGCCTTGGGCTGCGCATGGTGTCCGGGCTCGTCGAGCACGAGGGGCGGGCCATCGCGCGCGCGGCGGCCGGCGGCGGCGTGGCGTCGGTGGAGGGGTTGTGGAGGCGCGCCGGCTGCTCGGTGCGCGCCATGCGCTGCCTGGCCAGGGCGGACGCCTTTGCCTCAATGGGCATCGGGCGCCAGCAGGCGCTGTGGCAGGTGCGTGCGCTGCGGGCCGGCGACGAGCCCGTGCTGCGCGATGCGTCCGAGCGCGGCGCGACGCTGTTCGACGACGTGCCGCAGCCGCTGCCGGCCATGCCCAGGATGCGCCAAGTGGCCGACGACTACGCCTCCACGGGATTGTCGCTGCGCGCGCACCCGGTGGGCCTGCTGCGGCGGGCATTGGCCGAGCGTGGGGTGGTGGAGTGCTCGCGGCTGCCCGGCCTGCGCGATGCGGCGGTCGCCGGGCTCGTGACGTGCCGCCAACGCCCGTCCACGGCCAAGGGGGTGACCTTCGTGACGCTTGAGGACGAGACCGGCATCGCCAACCTGGTGGTCCGGCCTCCGGTCTACGAGCGCTGGCGGCGCATCATCCGCCACGCCGGGGCGATGGTCGCGGAGGGGCGGGTGGAGCATCGGCGCGGCGTGACGCACCTGGTGGTGCGCCGGGTGCATGACCTCGGGCCCGAGATCGCCTCCGCCGCGGGGCCGGATCCTGCAGGCCGCCGATCCGGACTCACCGCCGGCGCGGGGCAGGATCCCGGCTGACCGGGACCCGGTTGCGCAACGGAGCGGATTCCGCCGGTGCTGCGCCGCGCATGGGGCTGCGCGGCCCGACGCGAGGCGGCAGGGCCGGCCCGCGGCCACCGCGGATCACCTCGCGCTGCTGCTTGCCCTCGGAGAAGAGGTCCTTCAGCGCCTGGAAGTTGTTCGTGCAGAAGAACTCAGCGAACACCACGCAGTCGTCGTCCCAGGCCACCTCGCAGCAGCTTGGGTCGAAGGCGCAGATCGTCTGGCAGCAGCCCAGGTCCTCGCACCCCGGCGTCCCGTTGGGCGAGAAGCAGCTTCCGGCGTCCGGCGATCCGCAGCCGCCCTGGTCGCAGTCGCAGGCGGACACCTCGCCGGCGCGCTGCACGCACGCCAAGTCCCAGCTGCCTTCGCAGCAGAACGGGTCGATCTTGCACACCGCGTCGCAGCACGCCTCGTCGGAGCAGCGGGCCACGGGGCTCGGCACGCAGCAGCCCGGCAGCCGTGCATCGCCGCACTGGGGAGCGGGGCACGCGTCGTTGGGGCCGTCGCAGAGCTGGCGCGCGAGCTCGGCGCAGGAGACGTCCCACTGCGAGTCGCAGCAGAACGAGTCCTGGGCGCACACGAGCTTGCAGCAGTCGCCGTCGCTGCAGCCGGCATTCTCGTGGGCCGAGCAGCAGCTGCCGCCGCACGGGTCGCCGCACTCGAAGGCGCAGCCGCAGTCGGTCTGCGTGCGCGCGAACTCCACGCACGAGATGTCCCACTCAACGTCGCAGCAGTACGAATCGTTCTTGCAGACGGCCTCGCAGCACGACTCCGAACTGCTTGCCGGACCGTCGTGCGGCTCGCAGGGTGACCCGGCGTCCGGATCGCCGCACTGCGGCAGGAGGCACACGTCCTC
>JBJOIF010000169.1:0-4751 GCA_046047335.1 Planctomycetota bacterium
GCTGGAGACGGCATCGATCTATCTCTCAATGGGTCCGTCTCCGTCATCCCCGCCCCCGGCGCCATGGCGCTCCTCGGCGTCGCCGGCCTCCTCGGCGCGCGTCGCCGTCGCTGAGCCCGCGGCCCTCTCCTGAACCTTCCCGCTGCGCGTGCCCGATCGGCGCGCGCCGCGGTGTTTTTGCGGGCTCTACCATGCGGTGCTCCCCGCTCCCGCCCATGCTCCTCGTCGCCTCCGACCTCTCCAAGTCCCACGGCCTGCGCGAACTCTTCCGCGGCGTGCGGCTCTCGGTCGCCGAGGGCGACCGCGTGGGACTCATCGGCCCGAACGGCGCGGGAAAGTCGACCCTCCTGCGCATGCTCGCGGGCGCCGAGGACCCGGACGACGGTGCCGTGCGCCTCCAGCGCGGTGCGTCCGTGGTCTATGTGCCGCAGCGCGACGACTTTGCTCCGGGCCTGACGCCGCGCACCGCCGCAGCCGCGGCCGCCCTCCGCGCGCCCTCGGTCCATGGCGACGCCCACGAGGCCGACGTCCTCGCGGGCGTGGTGCTCGGCAAGCTCGGGTTTCCCGAATCGCGCATGGACGAGCCCGTGGAGCGCCTCTCGGGCGGCTGGCGCAAGCGGCTCTCCATCGCCTGCGGCTTGGCCTCGGTGGGCGGGACGCCGGACCTCCTGCTGCTCGACGAGCCGACCAACCACCTCGACGTCGCGGGCATCGAATGGCTGGAGCGCTTCCTCACGCGCCCCACCAACGACCTCCGCGCTGGCGCCTGCGTGTTCGTCACCCACGACCGCGCGTTCCTCGAGCGCGTGGCGACGCGCGTCGTCGAGCTGAGCCGGGCGTACCCCGAGGGCACCCTGGCGGTCGACGGCGGCTGGCGCGAGTTCCTCCGCCGCCGCGACGAGTTCCTGGCCGCGCAGGCGAAGGCCGAGGCCACGCTCGCCAACGAGGTGCGCGTCGACGACGCATGGCTCGCGCGCGGCGCGCAGGCCCGCCGCACCAAGGCGAAGGGTCGCATCGAGGATAGTGCCGATCGACGCCAGGAACTCGCGGGCCTCGCCGAACGCAACGCCGCGGCCGCGGCCGGCGGCGCGCGCGTCGACTTCACCGCCAGCGGCCGCCGCACGCGCCGCCTGGTGCACGCCACGGGCATCGCCAAGGGCTTCGACGGTCGCACGCTCTTTCGCGATCTCGACCTTGAGCTTGCACCCGGCGACCGCTTGGGCCTCATGGGCCCCAACGGCAGCGGCAAGTCCACCATGCTCGCCGTTCTCTGCGGCGAGCTCGCCCCCGACGCCGGCACGGTCCGCCACGCCGACCCCGCGCCGCGCGTGGTCATCCTGCGTCAGCAGCGCATGGACATCCCGCCCGAGACGCTCCTGCGCGACGCCATCTGCCCGCTCGGCGACTTCGTCGACTTCCAGGGCCGCACCATGCACATCACGGCGTGGAGCCGGCAGTTCCTCTTCAAGGATGCGCAGCTCCTGCAGCCGGTCGCCAGCCTGTCGGGCGGCGAACGCGCCCGCGCACACATCGCGCGCATGATGCTGGAGCCGGCCGACATCCTGGTGCTCGACGAACCCACCAACGACCTCGACATCCCCACGCTCGAGGTACTGGAGTCGGCCATCGAGCAGTTCCCCGGCGCCGTGGTGCTGGTGACGCACGACCGCGCGATGCTTGGCGCCGTGGCGCGCACCATCGCCGTGATCGGCGCGCCGGACGCTTCGGTGAGCGTGGTCGCCAGCCTCGACCAAGCCATGGCCGCACTCTCCCGCGCGGAGCAGGGCAACGACGCCGCCGCGCGCGCCGCTGCACGGGAGGCGCGTGGGGCGGCGCCGGCTGCTGCCGCGGCCGCCGCGACCACCGACGTTTCGGCCGGTGGCACCCGCCGCAAGCTCAGCTTCAAGGAGCAGCGCGAACTCGACGGAATGGAGGCGGCCATCGCAACCGCCGAGGCCGCGGTGGCCACGGCCGAGGCCGCCGTCGCCGATCCGGCGACCGCCGCCAACCACGAGCGCATGGCGCGCGCCTGCCGCGACCTCGAGTCCTCCCAGGCCGCGTTGGAGACGCTGTACGCGCGGTGGCAAGAGCTCGAGACCAAGCGGGGCGGATGACGCCTCGCGTGGCTACGCTTGGGGCATGACGCGGTCTTCACTGCTTGCCACGGCGGGCCTGAGCGTGGCGATCCTGGCGGGATTCGCGTGGCTCGTGGCCGGCGCTCCGGGTCCCGAAGGCGAGGCCGCGGCGCCGCCCGGGTCGACCAGCCCGCGTCCCGCGCCCCTGCGCGTCGAGCCCGGGGCGCTGGATCTCGGTGACCTGGTCCCGGGGCAACCCAAGGCGAGCACCGTCACGCTCACCAACACCTCCGACGCGCCCGTGCGGCTGGCCGGGGCGGTGCCGAGCTGTGGCTGCACCGCCGCCACCTGGTCCAAGGAGCCGATCGCCCCGGGAGCGTCCACCACGGTCGAAATCTCGATGGTGGCTGGCGACATGCAGGGCGAGGTCCTCGCCAAGACCGTCACGTTCCTGGTGGCGGGCGCGGAGCCGGTCGTGGTGCCCGTGCGGGGCCTGGTGGGCCGGTTCGTGTCGTGCTCGCCCCGGCAGATCGATGCCCCCCGCGATGCGCTGTCCGCCGACCAAGTGCTGCCCACGGACATCGTGCTCGAGTCCGAGGACGGCACCGCATTCCGCGTCGTGGGGGTGGACCCGGCGATCGCCTCGTCGGCATCGATGACCGAGGCGTCGCTCCGCCATGACCTTCGGGTCGACTGGGACGCGTGGCGCACGGCTGGGCGGCCCGACTTCATCACCGTGGTGACCGATCACCCCCGTGCGCCCGAGTTCTCGGTGTCGGTCCGTCGGCCGGTCCGCGCCGCGCCCGTGCCGCCGACCCCTGCGGTGCCGCCCGGCGCGTGACGCTCACGGTCGGCCGCGGATGTCGACCGCGGGGCGCCACGTCGTGTCTCGGCGACGGATGGCTGCAGAGAACTCCTGAGCGGTGCCCCACGGGGCGGCCTCGGCGTCGGCGGTGATGTTGGCCGAGGCCAGTTCCTCCTCGAACGTTGCGGCGGGGCCAAGACGCCCGAAGTCCCACGCCCGTCGTTCCCAGGTGCCGTTCAGCAGTTGCCACGGGGTGGGGAACAGGCCCATCCGGTCGCCGCTGGCCGTGCGGATGATGTCGACGCCGCAGCTCTGCGTCACCGCGTTGTACCAGCGCGGTTCGCCATGAAGCCGGCGGGTCTCCTCGAGGTAATGGAGGAACAGGTTTCGCGCCTGCGCATCGGTCAGGAGGAGCCGGTACCTCCGGACGGTCTCGCCACGGAAGTTCGTACGCACGCGCACCACGTCGCGCTCCTCGGCCCAGATGAAGACGAGGCCGAACTGACGGAACAGCCCGCCGACCGCCGAGTACGACTGCCCGCGGCGCTTGCGGACCTCGATCGACACGGCCACGTGGTCCCAGCCGTTGGGGGTCTCGAACCCGAACGTCACGAAGTTGTGGCAGATGAGGGTCGGCCCCCAGAACGAGCAGAAGAGGTCCACCGTGCGGAGCTGGTTGAGATCAAAGGTCCTGGTGTTCCAGTTCGGCTCGATGCATCGATCCGTCCCGAGGTACCGGAAGTCCCGGATGCCGTGCACCGTGAACCGAGTCGCGCCGGTCCCGTCGGCGGTGACCACGGGCGCGACGGCGCACTCCGGCAGCCAATCGCCGCTGCGGGGTGCCGGCACCCACCAGAACCAGGCGAGCGTGGCTCCCCAGACGACGCACGCCAGCATCGCGCCCGCGGCCTTGGCTCGGCCCCGGCCGCGCCACCACGCCACGAGGCCAGACGTCGCCAGCACGACCACCAGTGCCGCCACGGTGCCGGTGGCTGCCGATGGGCCGCTCGGGGCGTAGGCCGCGGCGGCCCCGCACCAGGCCGTGAGCACCGCGGCCGCCACGGCAAGGCCAGCGTGCTTCACCAAGGTGGCAACCTGCATCCAGTTCACAGTTGCATTGTAACGCCAGTTTTATAGGTCGCGTACCTCAAGCAGGCCACGGATCCGGAATCCTTCACGGTTTTGGTCGCCGATGGGCGGGCGTTTCTTGCACTCGCCGGGACTCGGGCTACTGTCTGGCCACTGGGCGATCTGCCCACAGTGGGTCGGCGCTTCCCTCGCCGTCCACCGCCGTCTTCCCAACGGCGTTGCGTCTGGTTCCCTTTCGTTCCCTTCTCGGAGTTCCCCCATGACATCTCGTCTCCTCGCGCTGTCGGCCGCTTCGGCCGTCGCGATCGGTTCGTCCGCCAACGCGGCGATCATCTCGTTCAACGACGCTGGGCTGTTTGCCCAGTTCGCCGCCGCTCAAGGCGCGGCCGTCGCCACCGAGGGTTTCGATTCGTACAGCGGCTTCGCGGCGTCGTTCGACGGTGTGCTCGCCGGCGTCTCGTGGTCGGCTTCGGCGACCAGCGGCATGTTCGCCGCCGAAGGCCTCATGTCCACCAACACCCCCGAGACGATGTTCTTCGACTTCGCGGGCGGCGTGAACGGCGTGGGTGGTCAGTTCTTCGCCACCGACATCAACTTCAACTTCGTGGCCAGCACCATCATGGTCGGCCTCGCCGACGGATCGGGCTTTGTGGGCGTGGTCAACTCGGCCTCGCAGTTCCAGGGCTTCTATTCGACCGGTGCCGCGATCACCTCGATTTCCATCCAGGTGATGGGCAAGGGCGACCTGTACCCGACCGCCGACTCGCTCAGCGTGGCGGTGG
>JBJOIF010000170.1:0-5305 GCA_046047335.1 Planctomycetota bacterium
GGGCCGTATCCGAAGAGCGGCAGTCCGGTGCTGCCGGGCCTCGTTTCGCTCGACACTCCCGATCTCGGGGTGGCCTTCAGCAAGAACCGTCCTGTGTGGGATCTGATCGCCGCCGCGCTCCCGGTGACCCTGCTCATCAACCTGATCGCGTTCCCGATCTCCTACCTGATCGCGGTACCGACCGGCGTGCTGGCCAGCGTGCGCCGCGGCGGCTGGTTCGATGTCCTCAGCGGCTTCCTGTACCTGTCGCTCTACTCGGTGCCCACCGTGCTCGCCGGCGTCTTCGCCATCGGGTTCCTCGCAAACAGGCAATACCTCGGCTGGTTCCCGGTGAGCGGGCTGCACGAGAGCGGCGCCGAGGCATTCACGTTCCTGCCGTACACGGATGTGGCCGGCGTCTGGCACCGCGGATACCTGGTGGACACGCTCTGGCACGTGGCGCTTCCCGTGCTGTGCCTGGTGTACGGCTCGTTCGCCATCCTCTCCAAGCAGACGCGTGCGTCGATGCTCGACAACTTCAATGCCGACTACGTGCGCACCGCCAAGGCCAAGGGCGTCCCGCGCAAGGACGTGGTCCTGCGCCACGTCTTCCGCAACAGCCTGCTGCCCCTGATCACCATGTTCGTCGGCATCTTCCCCGCGATGCTGGCAGGGAGCGTGGTCATCGAGCGCATCTTCACGGTGCCAGGCATGGGCAGCCTGATCCTCGAGGCGATCGACCTACGCGATCGCGAGATCATCCTGGCCAACACGTTCATGATCGCCTGCGTCAACCTGTTGGCGCTTCTCCTCGCCGACATCCTTTACGCGGCCGCCGATCCGCGGGTGAGCTATGAGTGACCCCAAGCCTGCAGCCCCGGCCGTTCCCGCGGCAATCTCCGGCATCGACGTGATGCGCGGCGTGGGCGCCGTGCGCGCCAAGGGATTCTGGGCGGACGCCTGGGAGCGGGTGCTCTCCCGGCGCGGCGCCGTGTTCGGGATCTCCTGGATCTCGGTGGTGGCGTTCTTCGCGGTGTTCGCGCCGTTCGTGGCCAACGCCCACCCGTACACCCTCGTGCGGACGGTCGCCGACGGCAGCGCCGTGCGCGAGTGGCCGCTCCTGGCCAACCTTACCCCGACCGACATCCTGCTCGTGGCGGGCGCGCTCGTGGGGCTGCCATGGGTGTTCCTGGGCACGCGCGCGCTGTCGCGCGCCCAGCGGCTCGGCATGCTCGTGGTCGCGGCGCTCCAGTGCGGCGCCGTCGTGGTCCTCGGCGGGGCGCTCCTCTCGTGGGCACAGGGCGCGGACCGTGCCGAGTGGATGAAGGACTTCGCGCGCGGCGCGGTGGGCCCCTGGGTGGTGGTGGGTGGCGTGTCGGCGGTGGTGGCGGCGCTCGCCGTCGCGGTGCCGTCGGTCGACTCGCTGGCACGGCGCCTCGCGGCTGCGCTGGCGGCGGGGCTGCTTGCGACGATCGTGACCGCGGGTGCCGGGGGCGCATCGCTCGTCAACTTCGAGCGTTACGTCGAGGACGAGCGGACCGGGGCCGTGCGCGACGTCGTGTGGGCGCCCATCCCGTGGTCCCCGCAGTACACGCGCAGCGACATGGTGGCGGTGCCGCCGGGGACGCAGGTCGGCGACTGGGGCCGGCTGGCCGAGTTCAAGGGAACCCCGTTCGGCGAGCGGCGGGTGCTGTTGGGCACCGACGCGCTCGGCGGCGACGTGCTGTCGCAGCTGATGTGGGCGTGCCGGCTCTCGATCTCGATCGGCATCGTCTCCACCGGGATCTCCGTCGTGATCGGGGTGACCGTGGGCGCGGTGATGGGCTACTTCGGCGGCAAGGTGGACCTGCTGCTCTTCCGGGTGGTCGAGATCTTCATGGCGGTACCGGTACTGTTCCTGCTGATCGTCGCCGCCGGCGTGCTGCCGCGCGACACGTACGTCATGATGGCGATCATTGGGTGCTTCAGCTGGACGGGCGCCGCGCGGTTCACGCGCGCCGAGTTCCTGAAGCTGCGCAACCAGGACTTCGTGCAGGCGGCGCGCGCCAACGGCCTGCCCGTCTCCAAGATCCTGTTCCGGCACATGCTCCCCAACGGCGTGACGCCGGTGCTGGTGGACGCGAGCTTCGCGATCGCCGCCGCGATCACGGTCGAGGCGACGCTCAGCTACCTCGGGCTCGGGCCGGACGGGCAGGCATCGTGGGGCAAGCTCCTCTCGAGCGCCACCGCAGCGACGGGTACGTTCGTGTGGTGGCTTGCGGTCTTCCCCGGTGCCGCGATCTTCCTTTCGGTGCTCAGCTACAACCTGCTCGGCGAGGCCATGCGCGACGCGATCGACCCCAAGCTCAGGAAGGCGGCACACTGATGAGCACGCTCTCCACGCCCGTGCTCGAGGTCGCGGACCTCGCCGTCAGCTTCGACAACTCCGCGGGCGGCCCGCGCATCCAAGCGGTGAACGGCGTGCACATGACGCTGTTCCCGCAGCAGACCCTCGCGGTGGTGGGCGAGTCGGGCTGCGGCAAGAGCGTGACCGCGATGAGCACCATGCAGCTGATCCCGCGCCCGCCGGGCCGGTTCGACCGCGGGAGCATCCTCTTCGAGGGCCGCGACATCTGCTCCCTCCGCGAGGAGGACATGCTCTCGATCCGTGGCGGGAAGATCGCGATGATCTTCCAGGAGCCGATGACGAGCCTGAACCCGGTCTACACCATCGGTGACCAGCTGATGGAGGCGATCTTCCTGCATCAGCAGGTCGGCCCGGACCAGGCGCGCGCCATCGCGATCCAGGCGATGAAGGACGTCGGCATCAAGAAGCCCGAGGAGCGGCTCGGGATGTACCCGCACCAGTTCTCGGGCGGCATGCGCCAGCGCGTGATGATCGCGATGGCGCTGGCCTGCCGCCCCAAGGTGCTGCTCGCCGACGAGCCGACCACCGCGCTGGATGTGACGATCCAGGCACAGATCCTCGAGCTCCTTCGCGAACTGCAGTCGACGCGCGACATGGGCATCATGCTCATCACGCACAACCTGGGCGTGGTGGCGGAGAACGCAGACGTGGTGTGCGTGATGTACGCCGGGCGCGTGGTCGAGTACGCGAACGTCTTCGAGCTCTTCGACGAGCCCCTGCACCCCTACACGCGCGGCCTGTTCCGCTCGATCCCCATGCTGCGGGACCGAAAGCACCGTCTGGTGACGGTGCGGGACGTGACGCACGACCCCGCGGAGTTCCGGCGACTGGACGGGATGGTGCCGTGGTGGCCGGATATGCCCGAGGGCACCAAGCCAACGCTGGCCCCGGGACGCGACGAGCACGTGCTGGTCGAGGTGCGCCCGAACCGCTGGGTGGGGTGCTGGAGGACCCCGGAGCTGGAGTCGCGGGCGCATCGACGCCCGAGCCTCGAGTACCGGCGCGGCGATCGCTGAAATTGGTCCCGTTCCATGCGTTCCATTTTCTGCGAAAATGGAACGCATGGAACGGGACCAATTTCTCTCCGTCGGCCGAAAGGCTCCCGCATTCTCGGCGCTCGACCAGTCGGGCGCACGCCGCACGCTGAAGGAGTTCGCGGGTCGTCCCCTCGTCCTCTACTTCTATCCCAAGGACGACACGTCGGGATGCACCGTCGAGGCGTGCTCGTTCCGCGACGCGTGGTCACGGTTCCGCAAGGCCGGTGCAGAAGTCCTGGGTGTCAGCCCGGATGGTGCCGCCAGCCACGTGAAGTTCATCGGCAAGTTCAAGCTCCCGTTCGCGCTCCTTGCCGACGAGCCCGCAGGGAAGAAGCCGCCGCCAGTCTGCTCGGCCTACGGCACCTGGGTCGAGAAGTCGATGTACGGGAAGAAGTACATGGGCGTCGCCCGCACCACGTACGTGATCGGCCCGGACGGGAGGATCGCCGCCCGGTTCGACAAGGTGAAGCCCGAGGGACACGCCGAGGAAGTGCTCGCCGCGATCGCCGCGCTAGGCTCCGCGCCATGCAAGGCAGTGCCGTCGACGTCCGCTTCAAGCGCCTCCGCCCTGGCGCGCAAGTCCCCGCGTACCAGACCGAGCACGCCGCGGGCCTCGACCTCCACGCGTGCCTCGAAGCACCGCTGACCCTGGCGCCCGGTGACATCGTGATGGTGCCTTGCGGGTTTGCCATGGCCATCCCGCATGGGTTCGAGGGCCAGGTGAGGCCGCGCAGCGGGCTCTCGACCAAGTTCGGCATCTCCATGCCGAACGCCCCGGGCACGGTCGACTCGGATTACCGGGGCGAGATGATGGTCCCCCTCATCAACCTCGGTCGCGCCCCGTTCACCGTGGAGCACGGCATGCGCGTGGCGCAGATGGTGATCGCGCCGGTGGCGAGGGCGGCGGTCCGCGAGGTCGACGAGCTGGACGGGACGTCCCGCGGCCACGGCGGCTTCGGCAGCACGGGGCGGTGACGCCCGGACCATGGCCCTATCATCCGCGGAATGTCCACGATGACCGCCCGTGAGGTGAACGTCCCGCTCCTGGACCTCAAGGCCCAGTACGCCACCATCCGCAAGGAGGTGGAGCCCGTCGTCCTGGAGGTGTGCGAGAGCCAGTACTTCATCGGCGGGCCGAAGATCGAGCAGCTCGAGAGCGAGGTCGCCCGGTACTGCTCGGCGAAGCATGCGATCGGCTGCGCCAACGGCTCCGACGCGATCCTCCTGGCGCTGCAGGCGCTCGACGTCGGCCCCGGCGACGAGGTGGTGCTGCCGACCTTCACGTTCTTCGCCACCGCCGGCAGCGTGCATCGCCTCGGGGCGCGCCCGGTGTTCGTGGACATCGACCCGGTGACCTACAACATCTGCCCGACGTCGATCGAGCAGGCCTTCGGCTGCTGCACGAAGGTCAAGTGCCTGATGCCCGTGCATCTGTTCGGTCAGGCCGCCGATCTCGACGCGGTGATGGCGATCGCCAAGGCGCGGGACCTGACGGTCGTCGAGGACTGCGCGCAGGCCATCGGCACCGAAGACGTGCATGGCCGTCGCGTGGGAAGCGTCGGCGACATCGGCACCTACAGCTTCTTCCCGTCGAAGAACCTCGGTGGGTTCGGTGACGGCGGCATCATGGCCACCAACTCCGACCAGCTGGCCGCGCGCATGAAGCGCCTGCGCAACCACGGCATGGAGCCGAAGTACTACCACCACGAGATCGGCATGAATTCGCGCCTCGACGCATTGCAGGCCGCGGTGCTGAGCATCAAGCTCCGGCACCTCGATGCGTGGAGCGCGGCGCGCCAGGCGAATGCGCGGTGGTACGACGCGTTCTTCCTCTCGCACGGCGCCGCCGACAGCGCGCAGCCGGTGGATTCGGGCGGCTTGC
>JBJOIF010000171.1:0-4438 GCA_046047335.1 Planctomycetota bacterium
ACCGTCAGGGCGGTTCGGGTGGGGCGGCGCGAGAGGTTGCGCCACGTGTAGGGAACGGTGCGCAGGAACGATCTCATGGGCGAACCTCCAGCGCAGCGGCCGCGAGTGCCCCTTCGACGATTCGGCCCTTGTCCAGCCGCACCGTCCGGGCGGAGCGAGCGGCGGTGGCGGGGTCATGGGTGACCATCACCAGCGTCTGCCCGAGTTCGCGGTTCAGTCGCGCCAGCAGGTCCATCACCTGGTCGGCGCTCTCCCGGTCGAGGTCACCGGTCGGTTCGTCGGCAAGCAGCATCCGGGGCCGAGTCACGATCGCGCGTGCGATGGCCACCCGTTGCTCCTGGCCGCCCGAGAGCTGGCGCGGCAGGTGCGAGTGGCGGTCGGCCAACCCGACCAGTTCGAGTGCCTCGGCGACGCGGCGGTGGCGCTCGGACCTTCCGAGTGGGTGCAGCAGCAACGGCAGCTCCACGTTCTCGTACGCCGTGAGCACGGGAACCAGGTTGTAGAGCTGGAAGACGTATCCAACCGCGGTGCTTCTCCAGGCCGCCAGCTGGCTGCGGCCAAGGGTGGCGATGTCCGTGCCATCAACCCGGACGGAGCCAGCCGTCGGCCGGTCGATCCCGGCGAGCAGGTTGAGCAACGTGGTCTTGCCCGAACCCGAAGGACCCATCAGCGCGACGAAGCCTCCGGCTTCGATCGACAGGTCCACGTCCATCAGCGTGTGGATCACCTGCCCGCCGCGCGCGTAGTCCTTTCGCAACCCTCGGCACTCAATTGCGGACATCGGTGCCTCCCTTCGCCCCGTCGGGGCGATCGGCAGCGGCGCGGCGTTCGCCCGACTGCATCCACGATGGATCCACGCGAACCGCCGTGCCGTCCGGCACCGCGGTTGAACGCTCGATCAGCAGGTCCCCGGCGCGGACTCCGCGTTCGACCAAGACCCAGCCGTCTGCCGGGTCACCCGCCACGACCACCTCACGTCGCTCGGCCGTGCCGCGATCGCCCTCGAGCCCGACCACCACCAGCACCGCATCGACCGCCCCATCGCGCTCGATGCACTCCTGGCGGATCCACGTTGCCGTGCGGCGGGCGCCGGGCTCGCCACTGGCACCCGCCGCGCCGCCGGCGCCGCGCGGGAAGATCCGCACGCGCACCAGCATGTCCGGCTTCAGGCCATTCACCGGATCATCGATCCGGACCTTCACCTCCACGGTGTTTTTGGCGACATCCGCGCGGTGCACGAATCGCGTCACCTCGCCATGCATGACGAGTCCCGCGAAGGCATCCACGCGCAGCTCCGCGCGGTCGCCGACGGAGACGCCGCCCGCATCCGCAAGCGGGACGTCGGCACGCACTTGGAGCGCACGGGGGTCGTACAGCTCGACGATCGCTTGGCCGTCTCCCATGCCGACCGGCATGCCGGGCACGGCGGCGCGCACCATCACCGTACCGGCGGCCGGTGCCCGCACCGTCGTGCGCGCCAGCGCGAGTGCCGCCATGTCGCGTTCGGCCTCGCCTGCCCGGATCGACGCAGCCATCGCCTCGATCCGAAGGCGCAGCCTCGCCACCTCGCCGGCGCTCGCGGCACCGCGTTCGACGAGCGGCTCCTTGCGGCGCAGTTCGTCGCGCATCTCCTCCCGCTTGGCCACGGCCTCCGCCAGGCGCGCCTCCGCGAGCGCGAGCGACAGGCCCTGTTCCTCGTCGTGCAACTGGGCCACCGGCTCGCCCTCGGCCACCGACTGCCCCTCGAGCACGAGCACGCGGCGGACGATCCCGGGGGTCAGCGCGCGGACTTGGATCGCGTATGGGGCGGCCTCGACCCAGCCGGGCGCCTGCACCGGCGCGCCTTCGCGAGCGGTGGTGCCCGGCTCGGCATCGGCGGTTGCAGCGCCAGTGTCACGCACCATCACGGGCTGCACCGTGACGATGGTGGTCGGGGCGAGCGCGCGCCAGCCCGACCACGCCAGTAGCGAGACGGCCGTCGCCAGCAGGGCTGCCGGAAGCGCCAGCCTCAGGATCAGGTGGCGGGAAGGCATGGGGATGGACGTCATTGCAAGGTCTCCAGCGCGGTGAAGTCGAAGTTCTGCACGGGGCCAAGGCCACCCATTCCCATGCCGCCGCCCGAGTCGCCAGCCATCGGTGCGGCCGCACCCATGGCCGGCAGGCGGGTGCCGGCCAACGTCCGTTCGAGCGTCAGTGCGGCCAGGGCGCGGTCGCGCTCTGCTCGCGCCAACTGCAGGCGGATGTGGTTCTCCTGGTGCTCGCTTGCCCAGAGCACCATGGCGGGTCGTTCGCCTGCGTCAACGGCGGCCTCCAGGACGGCCTTGTTGTCGCTGTATGCGGCGAGCATTCCTTCGCGCAGCATGGCCTCGTGGTGCTCGGTGGCCGCCACCGCGGCCAGCGCCCGCACGGTGTCGGCGACCGCGCGTTGCCACAGGTCGTCGGCGTCCAGGAGCGCGATCTCCAGGTCGTGCCTAGCCGCCTCCACCCGGAACCGGCCATCGTTCCAGATGGGGAGCGTGACCTGCGCTTGCAGCATCACCGATTGGTCGCTCTCCATGTCGCGTTCCCACCCCGCACCGAGCATCACCGACGGAATGCGGGCGGCCTCCGCGAGCGCGAGGCGGGCACGTGCACCGATCACACGAGCGTCGGCGGCTCGGAGGTCGAGCCGCCGCTCGCGCACGAGGGCGAGCACGGCATCATGGCCATCCGGGAGCGGCGCATCGGGGAGCGCCAGCGCGCGTCGAGCGGCGATCGCCCCGGTGTCCACCGTTGTCCAATCCGTTGATCCATCGCCGCGGCCGATGGCGAGAAGCAGCCGCGTGCGCGCGTCCACCAGCCCGGTCGTGGCTTCCATCGCACGGTTCTGTGCCTCGGTGGCGTTCACGCGTGCATCGTTCAAGCGCTGCTGGGAGACGTCGCCGGCCTCGAAAGCGGCGATCGAGGCTTGCAGGATGCGGGACGCCACCTCGACGTCGCGACGAGCCAGCGCATCGATCTCCTGTGCCGCCGCGGCAGAGACGTACGCCGCACGGGCCTCGGTGGCGGTGGCCACGGCCACGGCCGCCGCCTCGAAGAGCAGGCTTCGCAACTGCGCGTCGGCATCGCCCACCAAGGCATCACGCTTCCAGAGCCAGTCGACCTGCTGGCCCACCATGGCGAGGAGCGGCGCCACGCCCATGTCCACCGGGATGCCACCGGCGAAGTTGAGCGTCGGGTTGGGGGCGAGCTGGGCGTCACGTGTCAGCGCGCGGCGTCGTTCCACCTCGAGCACGATGCGCCGGAGCGCGCGGTTGTTCGCCACCGCCAGGTCGACGGCGAGTACCCCCGCCAGCGGCGATGCGCCATCCCAGCGCTCGTCGACCTGATTCCAGGGGCGGTCGCCGATACCGACCATCGCGCCGGGCTCGAGTCCCGCACGCCGGTCGATGTCCGGGACCGCCTCGTGCAGTGCAGGGCCCGGGTCGGTGGCGCAGGCGGCCAAGGCCAGCAGGCTGGCGCCTGCGGCAGCACGGCTGCCGAATCGGCAGAACGTCAAGCGTGGTGTCATTTCGGTGAATCTCCGCAGTGGCAACGGGACCGCGGCGCACGTGCGTCGCGGTTCGGCTCACCGGGAGTTCAGATCACCAGCGTCTGGTGGCGTTCCAACGCGCGTCGCCCGGCGGCGCGCCAGGGCGGGTCACCGCGGAATGCGATCGGGTCCGCCTCGGCACGTGCGCCGGGCTGATGCTCCACGGCACCAGGCACGGCGCAGAGCACCGGATCGGGCTGTCCGACGGTATCGCGGTCGAGCTCCGGAGCCTGTGGGGCGGGGGCCCGGTCCTTGGTCGAGAGGCACGACGGGCAGCGCTCGCAGGGCTGCGAGGAACCGCGGCCGTCATCCGTCGGTGCCGTTGCCTCGTCGGAATGCGCGACGCGCGCGCGGCAGCAGGCCGGGCGATCGCCCGTGCACGCGCCGGCGGACGTGGTCCGGCCATCCAGCACCGCCGAGGCGACCGCCCGCGCCTGGCAGCAGCAGAACGGCAGCCAGACGGCCAACGCAAGGGCGAGCAGGCGGTGGATGCCGGAGGGCTTCACGGACCAAACGGTAGTGGTGATCGGGCCCTGCGGCAAGCGGCGCGCGCCGCGTTCCCGGGCGAATCGGGTGATCGGACCCCGATTCATGCGTGTCGGCCCGGATTCAGGAACCCTCCGGCGGGGGCGGGGCACTACCTTGGAGGAAGACCATGAGCCCCACCTTCGCCGACAAGTTCCAGCTGCAGAACCGCCTCTTCGCCGAGCTGTCCCGGATGTTCGGCCTCGAGGTGCCCCTGTACGACCGGTCCCTCGCCGTGAACGAGGTCACCAACCGCGCCGTGTGCGACCTGGTGGCCAAGCTCCATCATGGATTCTCCATGTCCGATGCGCAGCTGGCGCGCACCAGCGGCGAGCGCCACGG
>JBJOIF010000172.1:0-7315 GCA_046047335.1 Planctomycetota bacterium
TCCGCCGGGGCGAGCGCATGCCGTTGGTGGACACGGTGATCCCGTGCGATTCGGGATCGATCGCGGGCTACGTGGCGGTGACTGGCAAGCCGCTTCGCCTCGAGGACGTGCATGCCCTGGATTCAGCGCTTCCGTACCACTTCAGCGGCGACGTCGACCGGCGGACGGGTTACACCACCCGCAGCATGCTCGTGGCGCCGCTGCGTGATGCGCGCGACGACGTGGTGGGCGTCCTGCAGCTGATCAACGCACGCGGTCGCGGCAGGGCCGATCCGGCCACCGCCTCGTTCACCGCCTCCGACGAGGCGGCCGTCGAGCTGTTCGCCGGGATGGCGTCGCTGGCGCTCGAGCGTGCGCGACTCGTGCGCGGCGCCATCATGCGCACGATCGCCACGGCCGAGATGCGCGATCCCAGCGAGACCGGCGCGCACGTCCAGCGCGTCGCCGAGTGCGCCGTGGCCATGTACGACCGTTGGGCCGCGCTCCACGACGTGGACGACGCCGAGCGGCAGCGTCGGCGCGACGAGCTCCGCATCGCGGCCATGCTGCACGACGTGGGCAAGGTGGCCATCCCGGACAGCATCCTCCGCAAGCCCGGGAAGCTCGACGATGCTGAGTACCGCCGCATCCAGACCCACTCGCTCCAGGGAGGGCGTCTGTTCGCCGAGGTGGCCACGCCGTACGACGCGGCGGCGCGCGACGTCGCCGTCCACCACCACGAGCGCTGGGATGGCAAGGGCTACCCCGGCGCAATCGACCCCGCCACGTTGGCCACGCTTCCTGCCGAGATCGAGGCGCTCCCGGAGGCGGCGCCCTTGCGCGGCGAGGACATCCCGATCTTCGCCCGCATCGTGGCGGTGGCGGACGTCTACGACGCGCTGACCAGCCGTCGGTCGTACAAGGAGCCATGGTCCGACGAGAAGGTCGCCGAACTCCTGCGCAAGGAGTCCGGCCACCATTTCGATCCGGAGATCGTGGAGATCGCACTGGGGCTGCTGCCGTACTTCCGTTCGGTGCGGGAGCGTTTCGCCGGCGACGCCGCGCACTGACGGCCCGCAGCGCGCCAACCGAGCGGTGGCGCGCTTGCGCCGGCCGCCCGGATCACGCGCAGTCGCCGAGCCGGGCGATGACCCGCCGCACGCATGCGCTTCGCCGCGCGGAGCGGAGCGCGGCCTCGCGGGCCGTTGGGTGCGCCCCGACGCGTTCCGGGCACGAGATCAGCAGCGTCTCCATCAGGCCATCGTCCTCGCCCTCGACTCCGGCCTCCAGGCAGCGCTCGATCCACAGGTCGGCGACTCGTTCGTCGGGATAGCCGTAGCGCGCGTGCCGGAAGAGCACGAGGTCCAGGACCCGCGTCGGGATGGCTTCTCGCCGCACCCACGCGGCGAGCACGTGCCCGAGCATGCCGTGATCGCGGGCATGGAAGAGCGCGGTGTCCAGCGCATCCAGCCAGCGCGGCGCGAGCCGGAGCAGGTCGAAGTCGAGATCCGCCATGGCGGTGGCCAGTCGGGACGGCGGCACGCGGCCCCCTCGAGCAGCCATCGACGCGGCGGCGGCGCGCAGGTTCACGGCATCGGTTGGGGCCGATCCATCGATCGCGCCGAGCATGCGCCGAAACTCAAGCGCTCCGCACTCGCCGCAGCCTGCGCCGATGCACGTGCCGCGCTCGTTGGCGTCCCAGACCGCGTCGAGGAAAGGATTGGCGCGACCGAAGAGCCCGGGATCGAAGTCCGCGCGGGTGATGCGCGGCGTCCCGCGCCTGCCCGTATGGCTCGCCTCGGGCGACCCCGGCGGGTCGCCGGGACTCGTGGCGGGCTGATGCAGGCGGCGATGTGCATCCGGACTCGTCGACATGGTGGGCCTCCTGCCCGCTGGGCCGTTCGAACCGTCACGATCACCATCGCATACGCCGGTCAGCGCGCCATGGTTTCCCGGTGAGGTTTGCGCGAATCCCGTGCGGTCAGGTCCGGAGGGCGGCGGCCCGTCGCAGGGGTTGGTCGGGCGCGGCGGTCTGCCAGCCAAATTCGATGACGAGCGGGCCGAGGGCGCCCAGCAGCGCCTCGGTGGCTGCCGCGGACGCGGGCACACCGAGATTCACCATCCGTGCCGCCGCCCCCAGCGTGCCCAGCGCGGCGAGGATCGGCCATGCCCGTGGCTGCCAGAGCACGAGCGCCATCACCACCGCCCCGACGGTGGAGGCGCCCCGCGCCGTGCCGCCGACGGCGATGTCGACGAGCGCCGCCCACGGCACGCACAGCGCCAACACGCCCATCCACCGGGCCGTGTTGGGCCAGTTGCGGCTGGCGGCAATCCCGAATCCCGCCACCGCCGCCAGGAGCACCGCGAGCGGGCTGCCGAGCCAGGCGAGCCACTCCCACGCGGTGGCCGACTCGGTTCGCATCCGTGCAGCCCACGAGGCCAGGTGAGGATCCGCCGCATCGCGCAGGATCGCGATCGGCAGGATGGATCCAACCGCCACCGCCAGCACCGCCAATCGGCCTCGGCCACCCGCGAGCACGGGGCGGTCCACCGGCCCCATCAGGTCGGTGGGCGTTGGTGCCTCGCTCACTTGCCCCCGCCTGCGGCGCCGCCGAACGCCCCACCCATCATGCCGCCGGTCATGCCACCCGGCGTCCCGCCCACAAAGCCGATGCCGCGACCGCCCACGGCGCCGCCGGGGAACAGCCCCAGCGGCGGCACCACCACCCAGCCGAGATCCCAGAACATGGGCCAGGCGTGGTACGAGTAGGCCTCTGGCGCGTAGCCGTACGTGGCTGGATCGTTGGGATCGACGCGGCCGAGGTTCGGGTCGCGCCCGGGGAACCCGTTGGCGTCGTAGTAGGGATCGGCGTACCCGTTCCACCACGAGTTGCTGTAGACGCTGCGGGCCGGGGACGGCCCGAGCGCCACCGGCGGGGGAACGACGCCGTGCACCGCGTCTGGCTCGGGCGTGCCGCCCGCAGGCGTCCCGCCGAGCGGCACCAGTGGCTCGGGGTTCGCGGGCATCGACGCGCGTTGCGCGCGATGGGCGCGGTCCCATTCCATCTGCAGGCTGCGTCGGCGCACCGCATCCGGAGGGGGCGCGGTCCCGGCAGGCGGCGCGGGCGGCGTCCAGCCCAGGCTGCGCATGTAGCCGGGTGCCCACGCCTGGTACTGCGCCAGGAGGTCCTTGGACTGCAGGAAGGCCGTGAAGACGTCGACCGATCGGCGAAGACGGTTCAACTGGTTCCACGAGGCGCGCGCGACGCCCGACTCCACCTCGATGGCGTGCTCGAGGTGGTCCACGTCGTTGCTGGCGGGGACGCGGGGCGCGCCGGACGCCATGGCCTTCGCCTTGGCGACGGCCTCATCGAAGGTGAGTTGGTCGAGGGTGGGCACGTACTCCCGGCTGAAGCGCATGAACTCCGCGGCAAGCAGGCGCCGTTCGACGAAGGCATGCAACGCGGCGATCCGGCGCGTCGCTTCGAGCGCGGCGTGGTGCGAGGCATGGTCGACGTCCTCGAGCGCGGCACGCTCGGCCTCGAGCGCCGCAAGGCCCGGATCGTGCGGCCACACGGCACCGACGCCCGCCACCACGGGCGGCATTCGCATCGGTCCGGCGAGCGATGGGTCGAGCGGGGCCTCCTCGGGACGGGGCGACGGCGTCGGCAGCGTGGGTTCGGCGGGGTCGGGCGTGACGGTGCCGGCCGGGGCGGGTGCGCCGAAGGCGTGCGTCGTGCCTGCGGGCGCGGGATCCTGGAGCCGGGCGGCCGCGGGCGAGACGATGGCGAGCGCCACGATGGCAACCGCCGGTCCGACGCACGAGGTGAACGGGTGGGGGAGGGTGGTTCTGGTCATGGGAGCTCCGTTCGCGTGGGGCAAGCGTAGCGCGGGGTCCGTAGACTTTCGGGCCTCATGAGTTCAGGCAGTCATTCGCCCTCGGGGCATCGTCGCGAGCGGGTCGTCCTGGTCACCGGCGCAGGGGGCGAGATGGGCCATGGCCTGATCCACGCGCTGGCCCGCGCCGGCCGTGCCGTGGTGGCGGTGGACCTGCGGGAGTTGGACGCCGGCGTCCGTGCGGAGTGCCGCAGTGCCTACGTGGGTGACGTGTGCGACGCGGCGCTCCTGGAGCGCCTGCACGCGCAGTACGAGATCGAGGAGATCTTCCATCTGGCGGCCCTGCTCTCGACGCGGGGCGAGTTTGCGCCCGAGACCGCCCACCTCGTGAACGTGGTGGGGACGCTGCAGCTCCTCAAGCTGGCCGCCGAGCAGGCCCGCAGCCATGGGCACGCGGTACGGTTCCTGTTCCCGAGCTCGATCGCGGCCTACGGGATGCCGACGCTCGCCGACAAGCGCGCCCACCCCGTGGTGGGCGAGGAAGCGTTCCTCCATCCGCACACGATGTACGGCATCAACAAGCTCGCCGGAGAGGAACTGGGGCGCTACTACCAGGATCACTATCGCAAGCTGGCCACGGACCGCATGGAGCGTCCGATCGACTTCCGCTCGATCCGATTCCCCGGGATCATCTCCAGCGAGACCGTGCCCTCCGGCGGCACCAGCGACTACGGGCCCGAGATGATCCACGCCGTCGCGCAGGGCGAGCCCTACGAGTGCTTTGTGCGCCCGGATACGCGCATTCCGTTCATGACCATGCCCGAGGCGATCGATGCGCTGCTGCGGCTCTCGGCGGCGCCGAAGGAGCGCCTGACGCGCACGGTCTACAACGTGGCGGCGTTCAGCCCGGCGGCTTCCGACTTCGAGCGCGCGGTCGGACGGGCCTTCCCCGGCGCCGTGGTCTCGTTCCGGCCCGACCTCGGGCGCCAGGCGATCGTCGACAGTTGGCCGCAGGAGTGCGACGACTCAGCCGCGCGCCGGGACTGGGGCTGGTCAGCCACGTACACCTTCGACAGCGCCTTCGAGCAGTACCTGCTTCCCAAGGTCCGGGCGCGCTACGCGATGGCGTGAGGGAGAGGTACCTTGCGCGGATGACCAGCGCCGCCACCGCCGAACGGACCTTCGACTCACGCGCCGAGAAGACCCTGGCGATGCTCCGCGAGACGGGGCAGTGGAAGCACCTGCAGTCGATCGAGGGGCCCATGGCCGCCACGGTCCGGCTGCGCGGATTCGGAGAGGTGGCGTGCTTCTGCTCGAACAACTACCTGGGGCTGGCGGACCATCCCGAGGTGGTGGAGGCGGGGATCGACGGCCTGCGGCGCTACGGTGCCGGCACCGCGAGCGTGCGGTTCATCTGCGGGACGCTCGATTGCCACGAGGCGCTCGAGCGGGACATCGCCGCCTTCTACGGGTGTGAGGCGGCGTACACCTTCACCAGCTGCTGGAACGCCAACGAGGCCGTGTTCCCCACGCTGTGCGAGCCGGGCGACCTGATCATCAGCGACGAGCTCAACCATGCCTCGATCATCGATGGCATCCGCCTGGCGGCGGTCATCAAGAAGGGATGCCACAAGGGCGTCTACCGCCACTCGGACATGGCGGACCTGCGCGCCAAGCTGCAGGCCGCCCGCGCCAATCCGGAGGTGACGGGCGCCATCTGGGTGGTCACCGACGGCGTGTTCAGCATGGAGGGCGACATCGGCGACCTGCCCGCGCTGCGCGCGGTGTGCGACGAGTTCGGTGCGCTGCTGGTGGTCGACGACAGCCACGGGACCGGCGTGATGGGACGGACCGGCCGCGGCACCCACGAGCACTGGGGCATGCCCGGTTCGGCCATCGACCTGTTCACGGGCACGCTCGGCAAGGCGCTCGGGGGCGCCGCGGGCGGCTACGTGGTGGGCTCGCGGCGGGCCATCGACCTCCTGGTGCAGCGTGGACGGCCGACCCTCTTCTCCAACGCGCTCCCGGCCACGGTGGCGTGCAGCGCGCGTCGGGCGATCGAGGTGCTCGTCCGTGAGCCGCAGCGGGTGCAGCGGCTGCGCGACAACGTGGACCACGCGCGCCGCGTGATCCGTGCGGCGGGCTTCGAGGTGCTGGAGAGCCCGACGGCCATCTGCCCGATCATCGTGCACGACACGGCCAAGGCGATCGCGATGAGCAGGCGACTGCTGGAGCTCGGCGTGTTCGTGATCGGGTTCGGGTACCCGGTGGTTCCCGAGGGCCACGCGCGACTGCGTTGCCAGGTGAGCGCGGCGCACGAGGCTTCGCACCTGGACGCGTTCGGGGCGGCGCTGACGAAGCTGCGCCGCGAATTCACGTGATCTTCCGCCGGATCTATGACCCGGCGCTCGCGCAGGCGAGCTACTTGGTGGGGTGTCCCGAGACCCGCGAGGCGATCCTGTTCGATCCCGAGCGCGACATCGACCGCTACGAGCGCGAGGCCCAAGATGCGGGAGTGCGCATCGTGGCGGTGGCCGAGACCCACCTGCACGCCGACTTCGTGAGCGGGATGCGCGCGTTCGGCGCGAGCCGACCCGTGACGCTTCTCCTGAGCGGCATGGGCCCTGCGGCGCCGTGGACGTCCGCCGGGCCGTTCCATCCCGGCGCGGCCGTGCGATTCCTGCGCGACGGCGACGGGTTCGAGGTGGGATCGCTGCGCTTCCGTGCGCGGCACACGCCGGGCCACACGCGCGAGGCGCTCAGCTTCGAATTCATGGGTGAGCAGGGGGTCCCGCTCGCCTTCTTCTCCGGGGACTTCCTGTTCGCGGGGGACATCGGTCGCCCGGACCTCGGGTTCCTGGCCGCGGGAGGGATGTCGGTCGAGGACAGCGCCGAGGCGCTGCGTCGCAGCCTGGCGATCTTGGACGACATGCCCGACGCGACCGTGGTGCTGCCGGGCCATGGTGCCGGGAGCGCGTGTGGCAAGGTGATTTGCCGGCTGCCCGAGAGCACCGTTCGGATCGAGCGCATCATCAACCGGCCGCTGCGCGCGAAGGACGATTCGGCGCGGTTCGTCGAGGGTCTGCTTCGCGACCAGCCCGACCCGCCGCCGTATTTCGGTCGCGTCAAGGCCGCCAACGAGCGTGGCCCGCAGGTGCACGACGCTGTGCCCGCGCCGCCGCGGCTCTCGTCCGTCGAGTTCGTGGCCGCGTCGCGTGACCCGGTCCGCGTGGTGGTCGATACGCGGGAGTGGACCGCGTGGATGGACGGCCACCTGCCCGGATCGATCTTCGCGATGGTCGACCCGTACTTTGGCCCGACCGTGGCCAACTACCTGGAGGCAGGCGATGAGGTGCTCCTGGTGGCCGAGCCCGAGCAGGTGGATGAGGCGGTGCGGGTCCTCTACCGCGTGGGCATCGATGCATTCGCGGGTTGGATCGCGCCCAAGGACTTTGCGGCCATCGACGAGGACGAGTTCGAGCCCTCCGGCTGCGAGGAG
>JBJOIF010000173.1:0-3192 GCA_046047335.1 Planctomycetota bacterium
CCGAGCATTGGCCCCACCGCCGCCAGCACGCCGAGCGCGTTGTTCAGCCGGTGCAGCTTGGAGGCCTCCACCTGACCGGCTTCCTCGACCGCCGCACGGGCCTCCAGTGCCCCCATCGGGCTGGCCTGGCAGCGGCGGATGGCCGAGGCCATCACGGCGGCAAGGAAGCATCGTGACGGCTCGTCGCGGCAGAGCTGCGCAGCGGCCTGGACCTGTCCCTTGCGAAGGAGCGTCGCCACCTGCGTGACGAGGTCCGGCGGAGCCAACAGAGGCTTCCGCAGCACCAGCAGGTTGCGCACCACGAGCGCGAGCACCAGCACCGACAGGCCGATCAGCAGGTACCCGAGTGGTCCGCCCGCCTTGATGTACTCGAACAGGCTCATGCTCCCGCCCTCGGCGCCTTGCGCCAGCAGCGAGAGCGTGGATGCAGGGAAGATCATCGTCGACGAAGCGTAGCGGCGGCGGGCACGCCGGGTGCCCGCCGCCGCTCACGATCGTTCACGGGCAGCCGCCCCAGGCGCCGAGGAGCACACCCAGGTCGAGTCCGTCGACCAGGTTGTCTCCGTTCAGGTCCGCCGTGCCGGAGCCGCCCCACTGGCCCAGCATGAGGCCGAGGTCGATGCCGTCCACGCCGTTGTCGCCGTTGATGTCGCCCGCGCACGGCGGTGCGGCGCACGACACGCTCAGCGTGCCCGATCCGGAGGCCGACGTCGGCGACCCGATGCGGATGTACCACGTGCTGCCCGCGGTGACGGTCCACGATGCGGCGCTGCCGCTGCCGCAGGCGTTGTCGCTGCACGCGGTCACGGCCGTTCCTGACGGACAGGACGTGCCGGGGTAGATGGCCATCGTGGTGTCGAAGCCCGCGCCGCAGGTGCTGGCGTCCACCGTGCCGGAGCAGGGGGCCGTGAAGCGGTACCAGACGTCCTTGCCGATGGTGGTGCCGGACGCGTTGCACCCCGCCGGGAGGGCCGGCAGCGAGTCGGTCGCCCCGACGGTCGAGAAGGCGACGTCGCCCGCGCCGATCGCGCTGGCGCCGCTGCAATTGTCGTTTGCGGGCGCCGGCGCCGACACCGAGTACGTCAGCGAGTACTCGTTGCGGGTGTCGTTGGAGAGGTACACGCGCAGCAGCAGCTCGGTGGAGCCGGTGTTGTTGGTGTAGTTGAAGGCCTCGTTGTTCACGTTGCCCGTACGGTCCAGCAGCACGCTTCCACCGCACGCGGAGAACAACTGCGCATCGATGTCGCCGTTGGAGTGGGTGTAGGTCATGCTGACCGAGACCTGGGCGCCGACGGGAACGGAGAGTCGGTACCAGTCCTCGTCGAGGCGCTTGACCACCAGGCTGCTGTAGGAGGCCGGGCCGATCGCGCGCGCGGTGGCGCAGGTGTCGTTGTCCTCGAGCGTGTCGTCGGTGCCGGCCGCGAGGCTGGTCGCGAAGCCGCTGCTCGAGGTGTTCACCGCCACGTCCCACCGACCGTAGCCGTCCCGGCCGCTCGTGTTGCTGCATGCGCTGGCACCGCACGTCAGCACGCCGAACATCTTCTTGTCGCTGTTGCGGTAGAAGGCGCTCCCCGACGAACCGCCCTCGGTGACGCCGATGGTGGTCACGCCGTACTGCGTGGCCGAACTCCACAGGGCACGGGAGTAGTTGGACTGCGGACTGCCGCAGTTGAACGACGTGGCGTCCTTGGTGCCGAACGAGATGCGCTGGTAGCTGCCGTCCGGGTGGTGCAGGCAGGTGGATGCCGTGCTCGTGGGCACGTTGGCGTTGGTCCAGCCGACCCAACGGACGGTCGATGGCAGCGTCGGGCGGATCATCAGCAGCGTGCAATCGCTGGCGGCGTACGTCCGGACCAGGTCGCCGCCGGTGATGTTGGTCCCCGCCGACGTGGAGGCGGACGACGCGCAGGTGTTGCGCCGGTAGAAGAAGTTGAACTGGCAGCTGTTGGCGATGGTCTGCGTCGCGATGCAGTGGTTGGCCGTCGAGACGTAGGGCGTCTCGTCCGCCGCCGTGGTTGCGGTCAGCTGGCCCGAGCACAGGAAGCCCGAGAAGATGAGCCGAACCGTCCCGTTGGACTCGTCGCTCCAGGTCGGGAAGCAGATCGGGTCGAGGTGGCAGCTCCCCACGGCCACGCCGCCCTCGAACTCCTGGCGCATGGCGGCCCAGATGTCGCGGTAGCCGTAGTAGTAGTCCACGCCACCGAACGGCAGCGCGTCGGCCGACGTGCCGTGCGGCACGAACCACTCGATGAGCGTGCGGTTGGTCGGCATCGCCATGCCCCATGCAGAGCCATCCCCGAACTGGCCGACGCCCTCGATCGGGCCGACCACGGAGTCTTCCGCGCCGGGGTTCGAGAGCCGCAACTGCTGCCCATCCGCCAGGTCGATGCCCGTCAGGTGCAGGCGCGCCGTCCACGCGGCCCCGGAGGCAATCTCAAGACGCCACAGGCGGCCGCCCGGCACGTCGAGCCATTGCCCGTCGCCCACGGTGAGCTCGACGCCCACCGGAACCGCGAACCGCAGCGGTGTCCCGAGCTTGCCCGAGCCGGCGGCCTCGTCCTCATCGAAGAACATCTGGTGGTCCATGTCTGGGACCATGACGGCGGGGGCAGGGATCATGTCCACGCCGAGCTCCGCACCAAGCGTGGCGGTCGGGGTCGGGTCCTGCCAAGCCTGGCCGCGCACCCCGTGGCCATCGGCTTCGAGCACGATTCGCGATTGACTGACGATCTCGCCCGCGGGGCGCTCGGCCATGGCGGAACCCATGGTGGCAATGAAGGCGGCCAACGTCGCGGGGGCAATCGTTCGAATCATGTTTGGATGCTCCATTGGTGAGGGTCTGGTTCGGTACGTCACAGTAACCCCGCGGGTGCGGTCGGTCGACCGACTCCGCCCCGATTGGGGCGCGAAATTGCCGCCCCACGGATCATGCCGAGCTTGGCAAGGGTTATCGGACTAATTACGGGCGGATCGGTTCGCTCGCCACCGGAACCCCATCCACACGCCAACGCCGGTCAGTCCGAGGCCCAGCGCCACCATGCCGGCGCGCTCAGCCCGAGCGGACGCATCGTGCACCGCGGCCGTGAGGGCGGCCACGTCGGTGGACAGCTTGTCCTGTGCGGAGGCGACGGCCGAGATGGACTCCGCCACGGTGTCCATTCGCTCGGAGATCCGCTCCGCATGCTCCGCCAT
>JBJOIF010000174.1:0-3232 GCA_046047335.1 Planctomycetota bacterium
GGGATCGACACCAACCGCCCCTCATCGGCTCCGGCGGCCCCAACGTCCTGAAATCCGCTCCATTTGGCGGATCGACCCCCACGGGGCAATTCGTACACTTCATGACGTTGCCCCGGCGCCGCCGGGACCGTGCCTCGAGGGCCGCCCCATGCTCGGCAAGATCGCCTTCCGATTCATCGCCTGCGCCGCTGCGATCGCCGCGGTGGGGTCCGTGCATGCGCAAGATCTCTCCGAGCGCATCCGCGTGGTCACCGAGCAGCGCGCTGCCCAGCAGCAGCTGCCGAAGGGGGCCTTGCTGCGCGCGTTGCTCGGCACCAAGGTGAGCGTCCGCTTCCAGGAGACGCCGGCCAAGGAGGCGTTCGAATACCTCGAGCGGCTGATGGGCATCGACCTCACCGTGCGTTGGTCGAGCGACCGCGTCGCCGACGGATTCGATCCCGAGGCGCCGCTCACGCTCGAGGTGAGCAACGGCGTCGCGCTGGCGGTGATGGAGCGGATGATCGAGGCGGTGGCCACCGATCCGTCGACGTGGCAGCTGCGCGACGGCTTCGTGGAAGTCGGCCCCAAGTCCCGGCTCAACGCGCGCACCGCGCAGGAGACCCGGATCTATCCGATCCGCGACCTGCTGTTCGAAGCCCCGATGTTCGACAATGCCCCGGAGTTCAACCTTGGCCAGTCGCTGCAGGGCGGCGGAGGCGTGGGCGGCGGTGGCGCAGGTGGTGGAGGCGGCGGCTTCGGCGGCGGGGGTGGCGGGGGCTTCGGTGGCGGCGGAGGAGGCGGTGGTGCCGGCGGCGGTGGCCTGCCCTTCGGCGAGTCCGGCGAGGCGCCTGCGCGTCGCTCCGCGGAAGAGAAGGCACAGGAACTCATCGACCTGATCCAGGGACTGGTGGAGCCCGACGCATGGCTCGATGAGTCCGTGGCGTCCATCCGCTACTACGACGGATCGATCATCGTCCGCGCGCCCGACTACATCCAGCGTCAGATCGGCGGCTACGGCGCGATCCCGATGCCGCCTCCGCGCCGCGGGGGCCGCTACGTGGACCTGTCTCCCTCATGGGGAGTCACGCAAGTGAACGGATTCGCCACGGCGCCCGTCACCGGGGCAGCCGGAGGCGGCGGCGGAACCGGCGGCAACTTCATCCCGTCCGGCGGTGCTGCTCCGCCGCCGGCCGCGCCTCCGTCAGGCGCCCCGACGTCCGATGCGCCGGCGACCCCGCCGCAAGGGCCCGGGACCGGTGACTCCGGCAAGGGTTCGGGCACCGGCCGCAAGGGCGCCGGCAGCTCCACGCCGTGAGCCTGCGCACATCCCCGGCAACGACTGCATCCGGACTCCGGTCGGACCTGCGCCACTGCACCGGCGACGGGGTCACCCATGCCTTCATGGTGGGACTGGGGGAGACCAACTTCCCGCTGTTCGCGCTGGCGCTCGGCAAGGGCGACGCCGTGGCGGGGCTGGTGGCCACCGTCCCGCAGTTGATCGGCGCGGTCCTGCAGCTGTGCGCGCCGTGGGGGATCCGGCGCATGGGCTCCCCGAGGCGATGGATCATGCTGTGCGCCACGGTCCAGGGCGCAAGCTTCATCCCGATGGTCGTCGCCGCCCTGCTGGGCCGCATGCCCACGTGGTGGCTCTTCGCGGTGGCGAGCCTCTACTGGGCCGCCAACCTGGGCGCCGCGCCCGCATGGAACACCTGGGTGGGCGCGCTGTTCCCGCGGCGCGTCCGGGTGCGCTACTTCGGGTGGCGATCGCGGATCTACCAGGTGTCGATCATGGGAGCGCTGCTCGTGGGCGGCGCCCTCCTCATGCTGGGCGACCCGGGCCGGGCGCAGCGGCTCCTCGGCTTCGACCTGGGCGTGGATGTTGGGCTGATGGCGTCGTTCGCCGCCGTGTTCGCGCTGGCCGGGACGTGCCGCTGGTGGAGCGTTCGGTTCCTGAAGCGCCAGCGCGAGGCACCGTCGCTGGACGTATCCCGCCACCGCCGCGTGGGGATGCTTGAATTCCTTGGCCGCGTGCAGCGGCGACACGACGGTCGACTGCTCGGGACCATGGTGCTCATGACGGTCTCGGTGCAGGTGGCGCAGCCCTACTTCACCCCGTACATGAGCCGGCAACTGGGGTTCAGCGATGCTGGCGTGCTCGCCATGATTGCCACCGGCTTTGCCGCCAAGAGCCTGGCCGCGCCGCTGTGGGGGCGCTGGGCGCAACGCAACGGCGCGCGCAGCCTGCTCATCATGGGCGCACTCGCGGTGGTGCCGCTCGGAGCGCTGTGGATGGCGAGCCCATCGTTCTGGTACCTCCTCGGACTGCAGGCGTTCACGGGCGCGGCGTTCGGGGCGTTCGAGCTTGGCTTCTTCTTCCTCGCGCTTGAATCGATCCGAGAGGAGGAACGCACCAGCATGATGGCGACGTTCATGCTCCTGAACAGCTTTGCCGCCGCGGCTGGGGCACTCGCTGGATCGGCCGTGCTCGGCGGCATGGGGATCGGCATGGACGCCTACATGACGATCTTCGCGGCAAGCACGGGCCTGCGCATGGTGGCGTTCGCCGCCGTGGCCACCGTGCGCGACGACGTCCGTCACGCTGCGCCGTTGGCGACGCAGACGCTGGCGTTGCGCCCCTCGGCCGGCAGCATCGAACTTCCTGAACCCGCCTCGCTCGAGCGCGACGACGCCGCGGAGGGGCGACGATGAACGACGCGGCAACGGCCCGATCCGGGCGCGCGGTACGCGTGGCGGTGGCGGCCGCCACGGTGGTGGCGATCGCGGTGCGCACCCCGTTCCTTGCCGATGGGCTGTGGTACGACGAGATCGCCGCGTTCCTCGGGTACTCGCTCGAAGGCCCGCAGCACGCGCTGACCACATACTTCTCGCAGGCGAACCACGTGCTGCACTCGGCGCTGGCGGCGCTGTCCGCGCAGGCCTTCGGGGCCGACGAACTGTCGATCCGGCTGCCGAGCCTCTGTGCCGGAGTGCTGGCGGTGCCGGCCGCCGCGTGGCTGGCGCGGGAGTGCACGTGGGATCGCGCCGGCCCGTCCGCCCTGCCCGCCTGGACCGCCGGCGCCATGGCCGTGATGCCCGTGGCGGTGCTCCCGGCCACCGAAGCGCGTGGCTACGCGCTCATGATGCTCTGGTCGACCCTCGCGTGCGCCGCCTGGCTGAGGGCGTCTCGCACGCACGCCGGGCGGTGGTGGGCCGCGTACGTCGCCTTCGCCGCACTCGGGACCTGGTCGCACCT
>JBJOIF010000175.1:0-8829 GCA_046047335.1 Planctomycetota bacterium
GCAGGTCGCGCTCGCCGAACTTCACCGGCGAGATCCGCGAGAGCCAGCGCCCGTACTGGACGATCACCCAGTCGTTCAGGCCGTAGCGGTCCTCGAGGTAGGCCTGCATCTGCGCCACGCGGCTGGTGTCGCTCATCTGCCCGCCGGAGACCGCGAGTCCCGCACCGATCCCGCCCGGCGCGTAGGCCAGCAGGCAGAACACCATCAACGTGATCCCGAGGACCGTCGGGACCATGAAGGCGAGGCGTCTGGCGAGGTAGGAAACCATCGGTCCGGGCGGGCGGGCTCAGTTGGCCGGGCTCGGGGCGACGGGTGTGCCCATCCGGAAGAACTCCTCCGGCTGCAGTCCCGTCTTGTAGGTGTTGACGTTTCCGAACTCGCGCTTCACGAAGCGCAGCCACGGCGCCACGCGGACGAACGTGTACGGCTGGTCCTCGGCGACGCACGCCTCGAACTGGCGCCACACGGCCATGCGCTCCGCTTCGTCCATGGTGCGCCGGCCCTTCTCGATGAGCTCGTCGGCGCGCGCGCTCTTCCACTGCGTGAAGTTGTCGCCGCCCTCCTTCACGCTTTCGGAGTGCCAGATCTGCCGCGGGTCGCTCTCCGGGGCGCTGGATCCCCAGGCAAGCGTGATCGCGTCGAAGTCACGGAGCTTCAGGATCTCCTGGTAGCGACTCCAGTCCACGGGACGGGTCTTCATGACGATGCCCGCCTTCGCGAAGCTGTCCTTCACGAAGCGGGCGATGCGCTCGGAGATCTCGCCTCCCGTGGCGTACGTGTATTCGAAGGTGAAGGTGTCGCCCTTCTCGTCCTCAAGGATGCCGTCGCCGTTGCGGTCCTGCCAACCGGCCTCCGCAAGCAGCGCCTTCGCGGCATCGGGGTCGAACGGCAGCGGCTTGAGCTCGGGATCGCTGCCCGCGCTCTCGGGATTGACCGGCCCCTTGGACACGGTCCCGATGCCGTCCCAGATGTCCTGGATCATGCGCTCGCGGTCGAGCAGCATGGTCATGGCGCGCCGGACGCGCTTGTCCGCGAAGGGCGTGGGCTTCCCGTTGCGTGGGCCGCACTGCCATGCAATGAAGCTGTAGCCGCAGCGCATGTTGGTCCACTTGAGGGCGTAGCTGGTCTCCTCGAAGCCAGGCTCGTCGCGAAGCACGGTGTTGAACTGCGGCGAAGTGGGCAGCATCATCGAGCCCTCGCCGTTGCGGTACGCGACCAGTCGCCCGAGGTCGTCCTTGATGGTCTTGAAGCGCATGCGATCGAGCGCGGGCTTCTCGCCCCAGTACTGCTCGTTCCGCACCAGCACCACGTCCTGGCCGGGCGTCCACTGCGTCTCGAGCTGGTCGGGACCCGAGGGCAGTCGCTCCAGCCGGAACTGCCCGCTGCCCATGAGCAGCCCGGTGGCCTGGTTGATCTGGCCCGGCTCGAACTTGGAGAAGTAGTGCTTGGGAAGCACCGCGGTGCCGAACGCGATCAGGGTGTTCGTGAAGAGTGGTTCCTTGAAGGTGAACTCAACGGTCCGGTCATCGATCACCTTCACGTCCTTCAGGTTGTCCTGCGTGCTGCGGTAGCGCTCGGCCTCGATCAGGGGATTGGCGATGAAGTCGACCATCGTCCAGCGGACGTCCTCGGCCGTGACCGGCTGGCCGTCGCTGAAACGCGCGCGCGGGTGGAGGTGCGCGCGGATCCAGAGCCCGTCCGGGTCGATCTGCCATGCGTCCGCCAGAGACCCCACCATGCGCAGCGTCTTGGGGTCGAAGCGGCCGAGCGACTCGCAGACCCGGTCCAGGACGCGCGTCGAATACACGTCTCCGGCCACGAACGGCGTCAGTTTGGCGGGCTGCGCCTCGAACAGTTCGGTGAACTCGCCTCCGACGGTGAAGCCCGGGACCGACTCCGGGTCGGTGGCCGGCATGGGGGCGCTCCACCGCTCCACGGCCACGCCGGGGCGCGCCCACGCGTCGGCGTCCGGGGCCACGGTCGCGGCGCGACGGCCGGCGGCATCGGCCGCCGCCAGCGGAAGCTGCTCGAGGCCGCGCTCGAGCTTGCGGCCGAGTTGGGCCACCTGCTGCTCGATGTCCGCGAGCTTCGACTTGAGCTCGCCCTGCGCAAGCTCCATGCGCGTCTTCTGGACCATCGAGAGCCACACGCTTCCGAGCGTGGCCAGGAGCACGACCAGGAACAGGAAGTCCTTGACGCCGAATCGGTTCTGCATGGGATTCCTCGGGGGAGCCGGGAGCGTAGCGCAACCGCCGCGGCAGGTACGACGCGTTATCGACGCATCACCAGCGCGACCGCGCCGCGGTCGGATCGAAGCGCGCACGCAGCGAGTCGCCGACGAAGTTGAGCGCCACCAGCGTTCCGGCGATCAGCACGCACGGCGCGGCGAGCAGCCACCACCTGCTGTTCACCAGGTTCACCTCCGCGAGCCCGGCGCTCGCCAGGTTTCCCCAACTCGGCACGGGCTCGCGCACGCCGATCCCGAGGAAGCTGAGGAAGCTCTCGCTCAGGATCGCCGCCGGCACCGCCAGCGTGGCGTACACGACCATCGGCCCCACGAGGTTCGGCAGCAAGTGCACGGCGAACTGCCTCCATGCGGGCACGCCGACGGCTCGGCATGACTCCATGAATGGCTGCGCACGGAGGCTCAGCACCTGCCCGCGGATCACCCGCGACATGGTCAGCCAGCTGGTGCCGCCAATGGCCACGAACAGCACCAGTAGCCCCAGGAACTGCCCCATCGCGGGCGACAGCCCGACCCCCCAGCGCGCAACGGCTCCGTCGACCGCCACTGCCAGCAGGACCACCAGCAGGACCGACGGCAGCCCATAGAGGACATCGACCACCCGCATCATGACGGCGTCCACTCGCCCACCCATGAAGCCGGCGCACGCGCCCCACAGCGTGCCGATCGTCACGGCGATCGCCGCGGCGCAGACGCCCACCGCCACGCTGCACACCCCGCCGGCGAGGACGCGCGCGAGCATGTCGCGTCCGAGGGCATCGGTTCCCAGCATGCGGCCCGGCACGTACTGCCCGGCGGCACGCGCCGACTCCAAGCGGTCGGCTTGCGCGGCATCCAGTCCGGACCAAGGCGGCGGCAGGTGGTTCAGTTCGAGATTGGACGCCGCGTACCGGGGCACGCGAACCTCGCCCATCGACACGGTGCCGAAGCTCCATGGCGCAGCGAGCACGCACCCCCCCACGATGCCGGCAAGCACCCACCACCCGATCCTGGACCATCGTCGCTGGAGGCCGTCCACGACGGTCGAGTCTACGGAGCCGGGGGAACCTCGCGTCCCCGGGGACGCGGCGGGTCGCGATCGCGGTCTCGATCCCGCCCGGGAAGCGGCTGTCCGGACGTCGTCGCCTCGACCCGCTCGGCCACGCGCTCCACGGAGCGCGCCTGCTCGCGGACCAGCTCGTCGCGCATCGACTTGAGCTGCGCGTCCAGGGCCACCAGTTCCTGCGCGCGCGCCTTCAGGTCAAGGTCGGACTGCACCCGGCACTTCGCCTCGATCTGGGCCATGATGGATGCGGCGGTCCGATCGTCCTTCGCCTCGCGGGCGGCGCGCCATCGCTCGCCGAGCGTACGAAGCTCCAGCTGCAGGCGCAGGTCCTCGACGCGGATCGCATACAGCTCGGGATTCCGCTCCTTCAGCACCGCCATGGCCATCAGCCGTCGCGCGTTCTGCCGCATCGACTGACTCATCTCCTCCGGCGCCGATCGCTGGCGCGCCGCCAACTCCTGGGCGAGTTCCGGCGAGACGTCCCGGGCCACCGCGATGATGCGTTCGGCCATCTCGGGCGACATGGGGCCATCCGGGCGCGGCCGACCCGGGTCCGGCCGGCGAGCCGGGGGCGCAGCAGGTGGTTGGGCAGCGGGTGGATCGGCGGACGGCGGCGATACTTGCGGAACCGCGGGCTGCGGGGCAGCCGCAGGAGCCGGATCTTGGACAGGAGAGGCGTCGCCTGACCAAACGGACGCGAAGACCGCGAGCACGATCCACAGGGCCGACGCGATCATCGCCCGGCCTCGTCGGCCGAGGGATCGTCCAGCAAGAGATCCTCGAGTTCGATGGTCACCAAGTCGGCCGAGCTGCCTCGCGTCAGCGCGATGGCGTCCGCATCGCGCATGCTGCCACCACCCCACGCCGAAGCGCCGTGCAACGCCGCCTCGTCGTCGACCAACGCCACGAGCAGCCACTCCGAGCGCGACGCCGGCGCCAGCTCGGCGATCCGGGCGCCCGAGCGGACCGTGGACACGTCGGAAGGCGTCACGGCCGGCGTCATCGCCCGCCAGACCAACGGCGCGGACACGGCCAGCGCCACCACGGCGGCGACGGCACGCCACGATGACCAGCGCCAAGACGCCGTGGACCCGATGACGGCGACCGGAGCCGACGCACCCAACTCGACACGGCTGGCGATGAAGACGCGGTCGGCCATGCCCGGGCGCTCCGAGGCGTACGCGCCGGCGTGGGCGCCGAGGCGCTCCACCAACGAGTTGAACTCGGGGTCATGGGCGTCGGAAGATGGCGGGACACGGTCACTCATGGGGGACTCCACGGGGCTGAACGCACGTGCGGCGGCACGTATTGCCGGGTGGCGTACGGAAAGAGACTGATAACCAATTCGCCAGAACCCTGATCACGGCGTGCTCCCCGCGTCGGGATCCAGCATGCCACGCAGCTTGGCCAGCGCGCGATGGTGCCGGGCAAGGAGCGTTCCCAACGGTTCGCCAAGGTGGTCGGCCATCTGCTTGAAACTCATCCCGCCCACGTGCCGCAGGTCGATCACCTCGCGGTCCGCCGGCGACAGTTGCGCCATGGCCGCGCGGAGCGCGCGCAGTTGTTCGGGTTCAGGGGTCGGCCGTGGCTCCGGGGCGGCCCCCGCCAAGCCCTCGAGGACCTCCGACTCTCCCGCCGGGCGCGCGTGGCGCCGCCGGCGGCGGGCCTCGTCGCGCAGGCGGTTCATGGCGATCCGGAACAGCCAACTTTCGAAACGGCCCCCTTCCACGTAGTCGCGCAGCTTGGCGGCCAGCGTGCAGAACACCGACTGCGTGATCTCCTCCGCGAGGTCCGGATTGGCACCCTGCGAGCGCAACAGGCCGTAGACGCGACCGGAGTAGGCCTCGACCACCACGCGCCACGCCTCCTCATCGCCGCGGGCGGCGCGGGACAGCACGGACTCCATGGGGTCCTGTTCGGTCATCCGGGGGGAAGAACGCACCGGACGCCCGGGCATTCCCTCCACCTCGGTCACGCCGGGATGTCCAGATCGTGGCCGCCGGCGGCCGCGTACTCCACGCCGCGGGCCATGCCCTGCGGCGCCAGGTTGCGGAAGGCGGTGGTGCGGTTGTCCCAGAACAGCTCGGCGGTGCCGGTGGGTCCGTTGCGCTGCTTCAGCACCAGCACCTCCGCGACGTTTCGCTTCTGCGGGTTCGCCTCGATCCAGTTGGAGTCGTTGGCGTGGTAGTACTCCTCGCGGTGGAGCATCATGACCACGTCGGCGTCCTGCTCGATGGAGCCGGATTCGCGCAGGTCGCTCATGCGTGGCCGATGGCCCTGGCGCTCCTCGGACTGGCGGTTCAGCTGGCTCAGGCAGATCACCGGGACCTCGAGCTCACGCGCCATGGCCTTGACCCCGCGACTGATCTCGCTGACCTCCACTTGGCGGCTCTCCACGCGGGTGCCCGCGCTCATCAGCTGCAGGTAGTCGATCACGATCGCCTGGATGCCGTAGCGCTCGCGCATGCGGCGTGCCTTCGAGCGCATCTGCAGCAGCGTGAGGCCAGGGGTGTCGTCGATGTAGATCGGCGTGTCGCGGAGGGCCTCACATGCGGCGATGACGCGCTGGAAGTCGTCCTTGCCAATCATGTTCTTGCGCAGGTTCTGGCCGTCGATCCCCGACTTGGCGCAGAGGATGCGCTGCACGAGCTGCTGTTTGCCCATTTCCAGGCTGAAGAACCCGACCGGAAACCCCGCCGAAGCCACGTTCTCGGCGATGTTCAGCGAGAACGCCGTCTTGCCCATCGAGGGCCGCGCCGCCAGGATCAGCATCTCCCCGCGCTGCAGGCCGCTGAGCATCTCGTCGAGCTGGTCGAATCCGGTGGGGATGCCGGTCACGTGCTTGCCGGCGTTGGAGTCGATCTGCCGGACGGCCTCGTCGAGGAGGTCGCGCAGCGTCGACGCCGAACGCGCCTCCCGACGCTGGGCGATCGAGAAGATCCTGGACTCCGCCTCACCGAGCACGATGGCCGGGTCGGTGCGGGCTTGGTGCGCATCGACGAGGATCTCGCCTGCCGCCCGGATGAGTTCGCGAAGCGTCGCCTTCTCGCGGACCAGCCGCGCGTACTCCGCGGCGTTGGCCGCCGTGGGCACGCCCTCCGCGAGATCGATGAGGTACTGCGAGCCGCCGACGTCCTCGAGCACGCCGTGGTCCTTCAACCGCTGCACCAGCGAGACGATCTCCATGGTGGCGGTGGTGTCGTAGAGCGCCACCATGTGCCCGTAGATCGTGCCGTGGGTGCCCTTCGCGAAGTCGTCCGCACCCGCAATGATGCCGATCACGTCAGGGATCACCTTGGGATCGACGATCATCGAGCCCAACAGGCTCATCTCCGCCTCGGGTGCCGCGGGCGGCAACGCCGAGAACAGGCGCGCCACCTCCGCCGGGTCGCTCACGGTGCGGCGGACCGCATCGCGGCGGCGTCCACCCCGGTCACCGGCGGCGCGGCCGGAATACCCGTCCGAGACGTGTGCTGGCTCCATCCTGGAGGCTCCCTGAGTACTGGGGCAAGGCGAAGGCGACGCGGTGCTGGTGCACCGGGTGCCGGTCAAGAGGCGTCGGGGCCGACCGCCGCCAGTTCGCCAGCGGCGGACGCCACCGGACTTCCCGTATCGACGCACGCCTTCATCAGGCGGCCCACACGGAACCGGGCCGTCCGCTTGGCGGGCACGGTGACGCGCTCCAGAGTCTTGGGATTCTGGGCGATGCGCTCGGCGCGCTCACGGACGTCGAACACACCGAAGTCACGGAACTCCAGGCGGTTGCCCTTGCCCAGCTCGTGGATGATCTCGTCGAGGAACCCCTGCACCACGCCTCGCACATCCTGGCGCTTGAGGCCGGTCCGCTCCGCAAGACGCTCCACCAGTTCCTTCTTCGTGACCGTCGACATGCTGCTGCCTCCTCTTGCGGGTTGTGCGGGATTCGGAAGAGTATGGACGGTCGGACCCGTCGAGTCAAGCGCGCAAATTTCCGCAACTTCCGCCCCGTCCGATGGTTACGGAGCCATCGAGCGACAGCCTGTCCCCGAGCCATCCACAGCGGCGGCATCACGGACCGCCCGGGCGACCGCCTCGCCGCCGGACAAGAACTCGATCCCCACGCGTACGACTCGCCAGTCCAGGCGCTGCACCACCTCCGGCGCCGTGCCGAGCAGCGGCGCGATCTTCACCCAGTCCTTTCCCGTGACCACGACGGGCCGACCCCCAGCGCTGGATGCGATGCGCGTCAGGTCCGCCATGCCGAACGCGTGGTGGTCGGGGAACGCAAGCGATGCCTCCAGCGTTCCGCCGCACGACACCACGTCGGCAAAGAACGCCTCGGGTCGCGCGAGCGCGCAGGCCGCCACCACCGGCTCACGAAGCACCGGCGCATCGCGAACCACCACGCCGTCGGCCCCGCATCGATCGACGGACCGCCACACGTGGCGTGCCCATGCATCTGGTTCCCGCCCGCGCGCCCGGCGGACGAGCTCGCCGATGCGTCCATCCATCACCGTGGCACGCGTGACGATGACCAAGTCCGCGCGCCGAAGCGCCGAGGCAGGTTCGCGAAGCCATCCCGCGGGGAGGCAGGCGCCGGCGATCGCCGGACGTGCGGCATCGATGAGCACGATGTCCAGCGCACGCCTCACCTGCCGATGCTGGAACCCGTCATCGAGCACCGCCACGTCGATCGAAGGATGCATGGCCCGCGCCCCGGCGATCGATGCGGCTCGGTCTCCGCCCACCGCCACGCGGACGCCCGGCAGTTCCACCCGGTGTTCCTCGGCCTCGTCGGACAGGCCACCCACCGCGCGGTAGCCGCGCAGCGCGACCACCGGTTCATGGCCCGCTTCCAGGAGGCGCGCGCAGACCCAACGCACCATCGGCGACTTCCCGGTGCCTCCGACCGACACGTTGCCGACGCTGATCACGGGAACACCGACGTCGACCGCACGGGACGCCCGCCACCGGCCGATCGCCACCGATGCCGCGCCGTACGCGAGCGACGCGGGCCACGCCACGGGCAGGGTCCATCCGGGAAGTGGGCCGGCTCGGCTCATGCCCGCCATCCCCACGCGACGAGCTGGTCGCGCACGACCGCCGACGGCAGGCCCATCACCGTCTCGGGATCGCCCTCGCAGTGAAGCGGCCATCCGGCCTCCACGCGGTCGGCCCAGTTGTACGCCCCTGCCTTCCCCTGCCACTCCCCGGAGTCGAGGTACGCCGCGAGCACTCCGGGCCCGAGGCATCCCATGCGGACCGTGGCCACCTCGCGACGGATCATGCGGCGACCCGTCGCTCGATCCACCATGGCGATGCCGGTGAGCACGCGATGCGCGCACCCGGCCAGCCGCTCGAGCATGGACCGCGCGTCGATCACAGACGTGGGCTTGCCCAGCACGGCGCCGCCGATCACGCAGACGGTGTCGGCGGCTACCACGAACCGCGGCGATGCGGTCGCCCCGTTTGCAGGAAGGTCCGTGAGCGCCAAGCGTGCCTTGAACCACGCCAGCGAGGCCGTCAACGGGCCGGGTGCAACCCCGGGGCGCATCAGCGC